>DAONZU010000022.1:0-26002 GCA_035406965.1 Bacteroidales bacterium | reverse complement strand
TTTTTATTATTTCAGTTTTTACATTATTTTATTTTACTTCCTCAAAGTCCACATCTGTAACTTCGTCATCACCACCAGTTTGTTGATTTGAAGCATTTCCAGCATTTCCTGAATCTTGAGGACCTGCGTTAGTTTGCGATTGTTGTGCATTATACATTTCTTGAGAAGCAGCTTGGAAAACTGTGTTTAGCTCATTCATTGCAGCATCTATAGCGTCAATATTTTGGTCTTTATGAGCTTGACGTAATTTTTCTAAAGCATCTTCTATTGGTTTGCGTTTATCGGCAGGAATTTTATCTCCAAATTCTTTCAATTGTTTTTCTGTTTGGAAAATCATTGAATCTGCTTGATTGATTTTGTCAATTCTTTCTTTTGCAGCTTTGTCGGCTTCGGCATTAGCTTGAGCTTCTTCTTTCATTCTCTTAATATCATCATCAGACAAACCAGATGACGCTTCAATTCTAATACTTTGTTGTTTTCCTGTTCCCTTATCTTTTGCCGAAACTTGTAAAATTCCATTTGCATCAATATCGAAAGTTACTTCAATTTGAGGCACTCCTCTTGGTGCTGGTGGAATTCCATCTAAGTGGAAACGTCCAATAGTCTTGTTGTGCTGTGCAATAGACCTTTCGCCTTGTAGCACATGAATTTCTACAGATGGCTGATTGTCAGCTGCTGTGGTAAAAGTTTCAGTTTTCTTAGAAGGTATAGTTGTGTTAGCTTCAATCAATTTAGTCATAACGCCACCCATAGTTTCAATTCCTAATGAAAGTGGAGTAACATCTAATAATAACACGTCTGTAACTTCACCTGTCAACACACCACCTTGGATAGCAGCACCAATAGCAACAACTTCGTCAGGATTTACACCCTTAGAAGGAGCTTTTCCGAAAAATTCTTCTACTTTTTGCTGAATAGCTGGAATACGTGTTGAACCACCTACTAAAAGTACTTCGTCAATATCAGAAACTGTTAGTCCAGCATCTTGTAAAGCTCTTTCGCAAGGTTTAATTGTTGCATTTATATATTTATCTGCCAATTGCTCAAACATTGAACGAGTTAAAGTTTTTACCAAGTGCTTTGGAATACCATCAACAGGCATAATATAAGGAAGATTGATTTCTGTGCTTGTAGAACTTGACAATTCAATCTTTGCTTTTTCTGCAGCTTCTTTTAGTCTTTGTAAAGCCATTGGGTCTTTTGTTAAATCAAGACCTTCGTCTTTTTTAAATTCAGCTGCTAACCAGTCGATAATAACATGGTCAAAATCATCACCACCAAGGTGAGTATCGCCATTTGTTGATTTTACTTCAAACACTCCGTCACCAAGTTCAAGGATAGAAATATCAAAAGTACCGCCTCCTAAGTCGAAAACAGCAATTTTCATATCTTTATTTTTCTTATCCAAACCATAAGCTAAAGCAGCAGCAGTAGGCTCGTTAATAATACGTTTTACTGTTAAGCCTGCAATTTCGCCAGCTTCTTTTGTTGCTTGACGTTGAGAATCATCAAAATATGCAGGAACTGTAATTACAGCTTCCTTAACATCTTGACCTAAATAATCTTCAGCTGTTTGTTTCATTTTTTGAAGAACAATTGCCGAAATTTCTTGTGGCGTATAAAGCCTATCTTCAATTTTAATTCTCGGCGTATTGTTATCCCCTTTTACTACGTCGTAAGGAACGCGTTTGTACTCATCTATTAATTTATCATACTTCTCACCCATAAAACGCTTAATAGAATATACTGTATTTTTGGGATTTGTTATCGCCTGACGTTTTGCAGGATCACCAACTCTACGTTCTCCGTCTTTTAAGAAACCAACTATTGATGGCGTAGTTCTACGACCTTCACTGTTCGCTATTACAACAGGTTCATTTCCTTCCATTACAGATACACATGAGTTTGTTGTCCCTAAATCTATTCCTATAATTTTGCTCATATTTATTCTTTTTAAATTTTAGTTAATAATTTTATTTTCACACTTAATTAGTCAATTGTTGTGCCAATGCTATTTTTTTAAGTTTATATGATTAAATGACTGACAAAATTCAAGATTTTTGAAATTAATTTAAAAAACAATGACAATTTGTCAGAAATATGACTAAGAAAATTCATGTTATGACAAAAAACTATTCCAGTTTTCATAGTTGTAGCACCAATTCGAACAATTACTCCTTGTCCGCAAGGGTACTTCAGTTAAAAGTTAAAAGCGATGCACTAGTGTTAAAGGCGATGCACTGAACGTAGTTGAAGTGTTAAAAGTGTTGTGTTGCCCTACGGGCAAGGCTTTTGAGGGTCTAAATACCGCAGGCTGCGCCTACGGTTAATCACATGTTGTCCTACGGACAAGCCTTTGATAGTCTTGTTTTGTCCTACGGACAAGCCACACCTGCTCGCTCCAACACCCCTGATGCTCTCTCCAACAGCCATGACGCTCGCTCGGATTTGCAATCCGAGTGCTTGGTAATGTTACACTCGGATTACAAATCCGAGCGAGCAGGTTGTGGGAAAATCCGAGCGAGCAGAGGAAATCTGACTAAAAAAATTCAATTATTTTTTATTTTATAGCCATAGTTTTAAAAATTTTCATTAATTTTATCACATCGTTTATAAAAAAACTAATTTTACAAAAAAATAATTTATGGAAAACATAATCAACAAAGCAAAAAAATGGTTAGACGAAAGTTTCGATGCAGAAACTCGTAAAGAAGTACAACGCATGATAGACAAGGACCATGCACTTTTGACAGAATCGTTTTATAAAGATTTGGAATTTGGCACAGGCGGCTTGCGTGGCATTATGGGTGTTGGTAGCAACAGAATGAATAAATATACTGTTGGAATGGCAACTCAAGGTTTAAGCAATTATTTGATAAAAAACTTTCCAAATACAAAAATAAAATGTGCAATAGCCTTTGATTGCAGAAATAATTCAGATTATTTTGCAAAAATTTCTGCTTCTGTTTTATCTGCAAATGGTATAAAAGTTTATTTATTCGGAAGTCTGCGTCCCACACCTGAACTATCTTTTGCGATAAGACATTTACAATGCCATTCGGGAATTGTTATTACAGCTTCTCACAACCCAAAAGAGTATAACGGCTATAAAGTTTATTGGCAAGATGGCGGACAAATTATAAATCCTCACGACATTGGAATTATCAACGAAGTAAGAAATATCAAAGATTTATCACAAGTTAAATTTGATGATAATTTAATAAATGTTGAAATTATTGGCGAAGACATTGACAATGCTTATATCAACAAACTTTCTGAATTGATTTTAAATCCCGAAGACATAAAAAAATCTAATTTAAAGATAGTCTTCACTCCTATTCATGGTTCTACTGTTGATATTTTGCCAAAGGCTTTGCGAAAAGTTGGTTTTACAGATATTAATATTGTAGAAGAGCAAGCCATTCCTGATGGCAATTTTCCAACTGTTGCTTCGCCAAATCCCGAAGAAGCTTCTGCTTTGAGCATGGCTATCGAAAAAGCAAAGAAAATTAAAGCGGATATTGTTATGGGAACCGACCCAGACGGCGATAGATTAGGAATTGTTGTGCGTCAAAAAAATGGAGAATATTTGCTTTTAAATGGAAATCAAACTGCTTCTATTTTGATTTATTATCTTTTGGAAGAATGGCAGAAAAAAGGAAAACAAAAAGGCAAAGAATATATTGTTAAAACCATTGTTACTACTGAATTATTATCTGTAATTGCAAGTCATTATAATGTAAAATCTTATGATGTTTTGACAGGTTTTAAATATATTGCCGAAATAATTGAAAAGAATTATGGTAAAACCACTTTTATTGGCGGTGGCGAAGAAAGCTATGGATTTTTAGCTGGAGAATTTGTTCGCGATAAAGATGCTGTAATGTCTTGTATGATTATGGCAGAAGTTGCTGCATGGGCAAAAAATAGAAATATCACTTTAGATGAATTGCTAATTGATATTTATATAAAATTCGGTTATTATTTAGAAGGCTTAAAATCTTTAACAAAAACTGGCAAAAGTGGTTTGGAAGAAATTCAAAAAATGATGGAAAAGTTCAGAAATCAAATGCCAAAATCAATAAATGGTATTGACATTGCCTTAGTTCACGATTTCGAAAAAAGAATAAGCATAGATAAACGAAACGATTCAAAACACGAAATAACTCTTCCAAAATCTAATGTTTTGCAATTTGAACTAGTTGATGGCACAAAAATCACTATTCGACCTTCGGGAACTGAGCCAAAAATCAAATTTTATGTTTCTGTTCACGATGTGCTTAAAAACAAAGAAGAATATCCACAAAAAACAAAAGAACTACAAGCAAAAATTGATAAAATAATAGAAACCATAACAAATTTTTAAAAGTTTACACTTGAAAATCAACAAATTGCAGAGTTTGAGCAAATATTTTTATTTTTTTCTGCTAAAATTTTTGGATATTTAAAAATTTGCTCTATTTTTGCAGTCCGATTTAGGTACCATAGCTCAGTCGGTAGAGCAACGGACTGAAAATCCGTGTGTCCCTAGTTCGATTCTAGGTGGTACCACCACAGCGCCCCGACTAAAGTTGGGGTTTTTTATTTTATAAGGATTTTCAACTCGCTCAAAATCAAATAATTACCTACATCTTTATTTTATATCCAATATCTTTTGTAATACTTAGCAAAAGTGAATATTTGTTGCCGAGTTGTGTTTCGTTGTAATAATGATAAATTGGTTTTTCAAAAATAAAGGAAAAATTCCACACCATTTTAAAATTATAATTTATTTGCGGTGCAATGTAAAGGATATTACTTCCCGATGCTTTCACAACTTTTCCATTCAAATAATTAACTTTTTTGTATTCGTGTCTAAACTGACAAATAATTGTAATATCTTTTGTTAGTTCTGTGTATTTATTTGCAAGGTGTTTAGAAATAAAAATTGAATTTGAAAAAGCATCTCCAAATTTATATCCCATTCTATTTTCTGTAAAATTATTGTCATAGCGAGAAAGCACAATAAGTCTTGTGCTTATATTTTCAAATTCTTTAACAAACAGGGCTTGCAAATTAAAGCCAAAATTTCCTGTTGAAGGTTGCACGTCCACATCTAGTCTAACACCGTTTACCACTTGCGGCTCTAATCTAAATGGTGCTTTAAGTCCCCCGCCAACAGTAACTTCGAGCATTTTTACAGGATTTTTATAAATATTGTATTTTGCTGTTAACCCAATATTTGACAAGCCATAGCCTTTAAGTTGATAATCGATATATCTATAATTTTGAGTTTTATTTATAAAATATCCCAAATCTAATTCCAAGCTCAGTTTTGGCTTTAGTCCATAAGCCAAGCTCATGCCTGTATAATTATAATTTGCATTTTTTATTGCTGCAGGAAAATCATACTCATTAAACTTTGAACCGCTGTAATAAGAATCGGAATATGAAAATTTATGGAAAAGCACTAATCTAAAAATTCTTGGATGCAGAACTCCTACATTAGCACTTCCTGCAACTGGATTTCCTGGTGATGCAAAACATTGTGCATTAGCTTCAAAATTGCTAAACGCTAATAATCCAAAAAACAAAAAAAATACAATAAACTTATTTTTCATTACTCTACGGTAATAATTATTTTTTTCGTCAACGATTCCTTATATTTATCTGTAATTTTGCAAGTTATAGTATTTTCTCCTGTGATACAAGGTGCTGGCGTGTATGTAACAGTTTTTCCAGAGCCAACAATCGAGCCTGCTGAAGCCGTCCATTGATAAACCAATTCTTCGCCACGCGCTTCGGCAGTAATAGTTGCAGTTTCGCCACCATATAAAATCTCTTTATCAGAAGTTAGTGATATAAATTCTAATTCAATTACTGGTTGTGGTTCTGGCTGTGGTTCTGGTTCGTCAGTATCACAAGCAAAAAAAGCAAAACTTAAACTTCCAATTAAAACAAAAAGTAAAATTTTTATAGACTTCATAATATTTAGATTTTAATTTACCATTAATTATTCTTTACACATCTTATAGAATAGCCATATGTTTTAGGAAAAGTATCAAATCTTCCAGAACCTTGATTTCCATTGTTTAGGCATCTTCTTATAGCATACATTTCGTCATAATTTGCAGTACATTCACTACCTTCGCCACATTGGTTGCTAGTCCAAAAATATGTAAACTCAGTAGAACCCGAACCTTGCAAAAACATAAATCCTCCACCTCCGTTTCTTGCTCCAGCAAATAATGCTTCGAATCCTGAACCGCCACCTTGTTTCATTTGACCACCAACATTTTGAGCATGTCCTCTAAAACTATTCATAATATCTACTTCCCCACTTGGCATACTTAGAGCTAATTCCAATTGTTTAAATTCGTAGTCTGTTGGTATATGCCAACCTTCTGGACAAATTCCTTGAACACCTTCACTTGTTGAAAACTGCATTGCCATATTCCATTGATATAAACCTCCATAAATATTGCAATTATTTTCATCGTTTGCATAACAATATTTTTGAATAGTTTCAGTATTTGTTTGTTGTTCAGTACCAAAAACCATTGTTCCTATATTCATATTTTTTGCAAGCCAACATTTTCCACCTATAGAAACTGTTGGATAAGTTTGTCCATCTCTACTGTCAACAATATTTTGTCCGCAAATAAAATTACTCACAAAACTAATTTTAACAAAATCTTCAGTACTTCCGCAAGAATTAAAAATTTGCCAACTTAAAGTATAAGATTCGCCAACCAAGCCAGTAAAAGTTGCATTTGGAATATTTGGATCTGAAAGGCTTCCACCCTGCCCTTCTTCAATTGTCCAAAAGCCTATACCTATTTCTGCTTGATTAGCCTCTAAAACTGTTGAAGTACCAATAATTCCGAGCTGATCATAACCTGCATCTGCTACTGTAGGTTGAGGTATTAATTCAATATATTGTTTCTCGGCATAATAATATTCAGGGATACAACTTGTATCATAGATTTGTAAACGCACATACATACTTGCATCTGGTACGAAATAATAAGTCAGCGAGTTTGCATTATCAAAATCACTCCAATTCAGATCATCATAAGAATATTGCCATTGCACTGTTCCTGCAACATAGTTTGTGGCTTGTAATGTAAAATTATCTCCCTGACAATAATCTTGAGACATTGCTACAAAATTAAAGTTAAGGATAAAAATTAAAGCTATTAATAATTTAAAAGTATTATTTTTCATGGCTAAATTTTTACAAAACTTTTTCTAAAATATTTTTCTTTATCACGTATTTGCAGGATATAAAATCCCTTTTCTAGATTTGAAATATCAATTTTAATAGTTGAATTTTCAAATTTTGCATTTTCAACACTAATAATTCTGCCGTTTAAATCTAAAATTTCCAATTTACAAGTTGAAAAGTTTTTCAATTCAATATTCAACTGCTCCGATGCTGGATTTGGATAAATTTTAGTTTCATTAAAGTTTTTAAATTCTCCTATGCTACTTGTAGGACATTCTGGAATTTCAAAAAACAATGTATGTTGTGCTAACAATACATTTGCTGTAAATATTAAAATTAAAAGATTAAAAAATTTAATCATAACAAAACTTTTTAAATACTTTGCTAAGTTACAAAAAATTTATGTAATAGTAATAAATAGAACAAATAAAATTATAAGAAACTTTATCACTTTAAATCTATATGGCTGATTTTCATCATTTTACAAGAATGATTTTATATATTAAAATTGAATTTAATTTTGTTGAAAACTAGTTAATATCAATCTCAGATTAATTTTTACAAACTTCTTTTATTTTTGTAATTTTGCAATCAATAAACAAAATTTATAAAAGATGCACTCACCAATTAAATTTTTTGCTGGTTCGGCAAATCGCGATTTAGCTATAAAAATTATAGATGGTTATAATCAAGCTCAAAAACAAATGCACCTAGAATCGGGTAATCCTATCGATACTCTAAAAACTTATAGTCTAGGTAAAAGTAGTTTTACACGTTTTAGTGATGGCGAATTTATTACAAGTTTAGATGAATCTGTTCGTGGTTGTACAGTATTTTTAATTCAAAGTACTTTTCCACCTGTAGATAATTTGTTTGAGCTTATGCTTATGGTTGATGCTGCAAAACGAGCTTCGGCATATAAAGTTGTAGCAGTAATTCCATATTTTGGTTTTGCTCGTCAAGACAGAAAAGACCAGCCACGCGTTGCTATTGGTGCAAAATTAATTGCCGATTTACTCACAGCTGCAAAAGTTGACCGCATTATGACTATGGATTTACATGCAGATCAAATTCAAGGATTTTTCAATGTTCCTGTTGACCATGTTTACGCATCTGCTTTGTTTGTGCCCTATCTAAAAAATTTAAATCTAGACAATTTAGTAATTGCTTCACCCGACATGGGTGGCTCGAAACGTGCAAAAGCTTATTCTCATTTCTTAGGTTGCGACATGGCTATTGCTCATAAATCACGCGTAAAAGCAAACGAAGTAGGCGAAATGATGGTGATCGGTGATGTGGAAGGCAAAAATGTAATAATTACTGACGACATGGTTGATACTGCGGGAACTATTGTAATGGCGGCAAATATTATGATGGACAAAGGTGCTAAATCTGTTAGAGTGGTTGCATCTCACCCTGTGTTGTCTGGTCCTGCTTACGAAAGATTAAATAATTCACCAATTATTGAATTTATTACCACAGACTCTATTCCAATAAAAGAAGGAGCATCGGATAAAATAAAAGTACTTTCTATAGGTCCACTTTTTGGCGATATAATTAATAAGGTATATAATTTCAGAAGTATTTCAGGAAGTTTTATTGTTTAGACAATTTTATTAATTATTGTTTATCTTTGCAACCTGAAATTTAAAAAAAATGCAATTATTTGAAAACTATGGTTTAAGCAAAGAAATTCTTAAAGCCATAAAAGAACTTGGATATATAAATCCTACGCCTATTCAGGCAAAAACAATACCTCACCTATTAAATTCTGACAGAGATTTAGTTGGTTTAGCTCAAACTGGGACTGGTAAAACCGCTGCTTTTGGTTTGCCTATTCTCAATCAAATCGACTATCAAAATAAAATTACACAATCAATTATTCTTTCGCCCACTCGCGAGCTTTGCGTGCAAATAGCAAAAGATATGCAGAATTATGCAAAATATTTGCCCGAAATTCGTATAACTGCGGTTTATGGCGGTGCGTCAATCGAAAATCAAATTAAAGATTTAAGAAAAGGTTCTCAAGTTGTTGTTGGAACGCCCGGCAGAGTTTTAGATTTGATAAATAGAAAAGTTTTAAAAATTAATCAAATATCTTTTTTGGTTTTAGACGAAGCTGATGAGATGCTAAACATGGGATTTAAAGAAGATATTGATGCTATCTTAGAAACCACACCAATAGAAAAGCAAACTTTATTATTTTCTGCCACCATGCCACCCGAAATTATGAAAATTGCATCACTCTATATGCACGATCCTTTAGAAATTTCGGTAGGAACAAAAAATTCAGGAGCAGAAAATGTTGAACATTTTTACTATCAAGTAAATGCAAAAAACAGATATTTAGCCTTAAAACGTATTGCTGACATAAATCCAGATATTTACGGAATTGTATTTTGTAGAACTCGTGCCGAAACTCAAGAAGTTGCAGATAAACTTATTCAAGATGGTTATAATGCAGATGCTTTGCATGGCGATTTATCGCAAGCACAACGCGACCATGTTATGCACAGATTTAGAAGTGGAAATTTGCAATTACTTGTCGCTACCGATGTTGCTGCTCGTGGACTTGATGTAAATGACCTTAGCCATATTATAAATTACAACCTTCCTGACGAAAGAGAAATTTATATACACAGAACTGGACGTACAGGCAGAGCAGGGAAAAAAGGCGAAGCTATCACAATAATTCACAATAGAGAACTGCACAAAATTCGAGAAATTGAAAAACTTCTAAAAAAACCTATAAACCGCAGACAAGTTCCCGATGGCAAAGAAGTTTGTACAAAGCAACTTATGCATATTATTGATAGAATTGAACATCTTTCTGAAATAGACCCAGAAATAGATCAATTTTTGCCTATAATTTTAAAAAAATTAAGCTGGTTAGATAGAGATGAACTAATAAAACGATTTGTAGCTGTTGAGTTTTCTAGATTTTTGACTTATTATAAAAATGCTTACGACTTAAACGAACCCGATTTCAAAGAAAATAAAAGAAGTAATAAAGCAAAAAATCAAGGAAAATCAGGATATACTAAGTTTTTCTTAACTCTTGGTGCAAAAGATGGATTGAATAAGGGGAAACTTTTAGATTTAATCAATACTAACGACAACATTGCTGGTGCTGACATAGGGAAAATTGAAATTATGCCAGGCTATACTTTTTTTGAAATGGATTCCAATTATGAAAACGAAGTTATAAGAGCTTTTAATAATAAAAGATATGCTGGAAAACGTTTAAAAATAGAGATAAAAAACTCTAACAAAAAAGAAAAACCTGATTTTAGAAAAAAAGATAACAAACCTACTCCAAAATCAGACAAAAAAAGACAAACTGGCAGAAGAAAATAAAAAAAACTCTTCATTTTAATATTGAAATATAGTCTAAAAACATTTTTAACTTAAATTAATTTTGTACATTTGTAGTCTATATAAAAATGTATAATTATGGCAGAAAACGATAATAACATGAATTTTAATATTCCTCCTATTCCAGACCCAGAGGAAAGAGGCTTCAACTATAATACTTACGCTAACGAAAGTAGCAATAGTTCTAGCAATAATTCAAATAATCAAAGTCAAAATCAAGATTCAAACCAAAATCGAGGTTTTGATGAAACAAGCACAAATCAAGCTAAAAATGATTTGAAACCTAATATTCCAAACTCTGGTGCAATTTTAACTTTAGGAATATTATCATTAGTAACTATTTTATGTTGTGGTGCTTGTGTTTCTCCAATTTTAGCGATAATTGCTCTCGCCCTTTTCCCAAGTGCAAAAAATAAATATCTACAAAATCCCGATTTTTACAGTGAAAATTCATATTCAAATATTAAAACAGGAAAAATTTTAGCAATAGTAGGTCTTTGTATTTCTTTATTCTTCATAATCCTACTTGCAATTGTTGGAAGTTTCACTGAAAGTACTGAAATAATTAAAGAAACTTTTGATTCTACATGGGACGCTATGGGATACTAGACTCAGTTAAAAGTTAAAAGTTAAAAGTTGAAAGTTGAAAACTTAAAGTTGAGAAGTAAAATTCAAATATTAGTAAATTTGGGGGAAAATTTTTTTGAAGTTTTAGAAAATGAAAATAGCAATAATTTTCCTGGATTTAATAGTATTTATGTGTCTAATCCTTGGTTTATTCCTGATTTTGTGAAATATTCTCTCAAAACATGGAGTAAATTATTAAGCGAAGATAAAATTTCGGCTTGGCTTCAAAATTATAATTTACCTAATTTTTCTACACCAAAAACTTTGGGTTTAGTTTTTGCTGGTAATATTCCTATGGTTGGCATGCACGATTTTATTAGTGGTTTTATTTGCGGATATAACTTAAAAATAAAATTGTCGTCTAAAGATAATATTCTGATGAGATGGGTAATAGAAAGACTAAAAACCATAGGCAATATTTCTGACGAAAAAATTATAATTTGCGATTCCTTAATGGGGAATTTTGATAAAATAATTGCGACTGGAAGCAATAATTCTAACCGCTATTTTGAATATTATTTTGCTAAAACTCCAAATATTTTAAGAAAAAATAGAACTTCTATCGCAATTTTAGATGGAAACGAAACTCAAAAAGATTTAGAAAATTTAGCAGATGATATTTTCCTTTACTTTGGTCTTGGCTGTAGAAATGTTACAAAACTTTATGTACCTAAAAATTATAATTTTGAAGCTCTTTCTAAAGCAATTGAAAAATATTCATTTTTAAGAAATCACAATAAATACGCAAATAATTTAGATTACAGATTTGCAATATTTACAATGAATAAAGTTCCAATCACAAATCTTGGTCATTTATTTTTAAGAGAAAATAAAGATTTGCAATCTTATGTTTCTGTTCTAAATTTTGAGTTTTACGACAAAAAAGAAGAATTAATTGAAAATATAAATAAAAAATCAGAAGAATTACAATGTGTTATTACAAAAATTGATAATATTGCAAATAGGCTTGATTTTGGTGCGAGCCAGAATCCTGAACTATATGAATATGCTGATAATGTTGACACTATAAATTTTTTAATTAAATAATTATGATAATAAAATATAGATTAGTATTTGGCAAAGACGATGAGTTTGTTAGAGACATAGAACTCCACGAAGAAAGCAATTTTTTAGATTTAAGTTTAGCAATTCAAGCTGCATGTAATTTTGACTCTAGCCTACTTAGCATGTTTTATCTATCAAATAAATCTTGGGATAAGCTAGATGAAATTGTTCATGATAGAATTGATGCTGAAAGTCAAGCAGATGCACTACTAATGGAAGAAACAAAATTAAATCATTTTGAGCCAAAAATTGGACAACGCTATATCTATATTTTTGATTTTTTCTCAGAAAGAGCATTTTTTATTGAAATTGTAAATATCAGAAAAGTAGAAAAAAACGACCATTTATTAGAATTTCCTATTTGTACATTGTCGAAAGGAAAAGCACCCGAACAAATTTTTATTGACGACATTGACGATGAGTTTGAAGAAGACGACTTTTACGATGATGACTACGATGACGATGGCTATGACGATATAGGCTTTGAAAATATTGATGATTACGATTTTTAATAAATGTCAAAAAGCAATACATTAGTCATAATATTTGGTGCTACAGGTGTTGGAAAAACAGATGTTAGCATTGAAATTGCAAATTATTTTAAATCTGAAATATTTTCTGCCGATTCGCGACAAATTTACAAAGAACTTGGCGTTGGTGTTGCAAAACCTAGCACAGAACAATTAGACAGTATAAAACATCACTTTATCAGCACTGTTTCTATTCATGAGCATTACAGTATTTATCAATATGAACATGATTGCATTAATGCTTTAACAGAATATTTTACAACAAACAACATTGCCGTAATGGTTGGAGGTTCTGGTTTGTATATAGACGCAGTTTTAAATGGAATAGACGAAATGCCCGACCATGATCCCGAAATTAGAGAATATGTTAATGAACTTTACGAAAAAAATGGAATAGAATATTTAAGACACGAATTATTAAAACATGATCCAGAATATTACAAAATTGTTGACTTAAAAAACCAAAAAAGGCTGATTAGAGCTTTAGAAATATTCTATCAAACTGGCAAACCTTTTTCACAATTTCGTAAAAATCAAGCAGTTGAAAGAAATTTCGATACTATAAAAATTGGCATAGATTTAGATAGAAATATACTGTATGAAAGAATAAATTCAAGAGTTGATAAAATGATAAAGAATGGTTTGGTGGAAGAAGCTTACGATACTTATCAATACAGAAATTTACCTGCTCTTAAAACAATTGGTTATAAAGAATTGTTTGAATTTATTGAGAAAAAACGTTCTTTGGAAGATTCTATAGAATTATTAAAGAAAAATACTCGAAATTTTGCTCGGCGACAACTAACATGGTTCCGCAGATATGAAGATGCAAAGTGGTTTGATTTAAGTGAGCAAAATGAGATTAGCAAATATATTGAATCAAGTTTAAATTTTAATAAGTAATAATAAATTAATGAACGATATGAAAAATTTAGTTTTATTTTTTGCCTCAATTTTTTTATTAGGCATTTTTACATTTAGCGAATTGAATGCTCAAGAGGCAAAATCAAACATTAAAGAATTAACTGAATCTAACTTTAATACGAGTATTAAAAAAGGTTTGGTCTTAGTAGATTTTTATGCAGATTGGTGTCGTCCTTGCAAAATGATGCAGCCTATTCTTGAAGATGTTGCAACTGAGTACAACTCTCAAATTACCATTACTAAAATAAATATTGATAATAATAAAAACATTTCTTCTAAATACAATGTTACAGGTATTCCTTGTATGATTTTATTTGAAAATGGTAAAGAAGTGAAAAGAGTTGTTGGTTATCATGAAAAAGAACAGCTTTTAGAAAAGCTAGCTGATAAAGTAAAAATGCAATAGTCTAACTATATGGTTTTTACGCACTTTTCAAGACTGTTAAATTAATTTTTCATATTGGATAAGAGCTTCATGCTTGCCCAAATCTAAAATATTATTATTATCAGCAACCCAAGCTTTAATAGTTTGGGTTTTTGTAATTTCTAAAAGTTCAGGGATAATTGGGAATGCTCCAGTTTTTGTTATTTCATCAAATATCTTATAATTAAATACATAAATTCCACTAAATGCCATTTCGTCATATTGTGGTTTTTCTATACTAATAATTTTTCTACCGTCAGATAAAGATTTCCAGCCACAAAGCTGTAAATTTTCATCAAAAAGTAATTTTTTAGTACTATTTCTGTGTTTAACTGCAAGTGTTACCAAATTGTTTCCAGTAATATGGTAATTGTAAAAATCTTTAAGATTTATATCTGAATAAATATCTACATTATGAACTAAAAAATTATCTCCTTTTTGAAAATATTTTTTTACATTTTTCAATCCACCTCCAGTATCTAATAGCAAATCACTTTCATCTGAAAAATGTATTTCTATTCCAAAATCTTTTGATTTTATGAAATTTATAATTTGGTCGGCAAAATGATGAATATTAATAACAATATATTTTACTCCATAACTTTTAAGATTTTCGATTTGCATTTCAAGCATTGGCTTTCCTCCTACTTCTACTAAAGCCTTTGGTTTATCGTTTGTTAAAGGAGCCAATCTTGTTCCTAAACCGGCTGCAAAAATCATTGCTTTCATAATAATATTTTTTTGTAAATATATAAAAAAAATGCCTCCAAATCGAGGCATTTAATATATAGTATTTTTAATTTATCCAAGGAAGCTCAACAACAAACCTGCTGCCACAGCCGAACCAATTACTCCAGCAACATTAGGTCCCATTGCGTGCATCAACAAGAAATTGCTTGGATCAGCTTTCTGACCTTCGATTTGTGAAACACGTGCAGCCATAGGTACAGCAGAAACACCAGCAGAGCCAATTAAAGGATTCATTTTTTCTTTTGAGAATAAATTCATAATTTTAACAATTAAAACACCTCCAGCAGTACTAAAACTAAAGGCAATAACTCCTAATACGATTATTTTAATTGTTTGTTCAGTCAAGAAAACATCTGCACTTGCAGTAGCACCAACAGAAATTCCAAGGAAAAGAGTAACAATATTAATCAATTCATTTTGAACCATTTTACTTAATCTTTCTACAACACCTGCTTCTCTTAATAAGTTTCCGAGCATCAAACAACCAATTAATGTAGTAGCTGATGGAACTATTAATGCTGCTACTATAGTAATCACAATTGGGAAAATAATTTTTTCTCTTTTTGAAACTTCCCTTAGTTGTTTCATTGTAATTTGTCTTTCTTTTTTTGTTGTCAACGCTTTCATAATTGGCGGTTGAATAACAGGTATCAATGCCATATATGAATACGCTGCAATAGCTACTGCTCCTAAAATATGAGGTGCTAACTTACTTGTTATATAAATAGCTGTTGGTCCGTCAGCTCCTCCAATAATTCCAATTGAACCAGCTTCTTGAGGTAAAAATCCAAGTCCTATTGCAATAAAATAAGTAATAAAAATACCTAGTTGAGCAGCAGCACCTAACATTAAACTTTTTGGATTTGCAATAAGTGGTCCAAAATCAGTCATTGCACCAATACCGATAAAAATTAAACATGGATAAATTCCAAATTTTACACCGAGATATAAATAGTCAATCAAACCAGCTGTTTGGAAAAAGTTAGCCCAATGAATTTTGCCGTCAGCAAACAATTCGGTATGATACATCTCGCCACCTGGCATATTAGATAACAGCATCCCAAATGCAATAGGCAACAAAAGCAGAGGTTCATATTGCTTTACAATTGCTAAATACAAAAGAATACAGCTAATCACAATCATTATCAGAGCTTTCCAATGTGTTGTGAATAAGGCATAAATACCCGAATCTTTTGCAAACTTTATCAAATTTTCTTTAACATCAAAACCTTCGTCTTGAACTGCATTTGCAGAATTTTCACTTGTTACTACTGTTTGCTCAGTTGTGCTTTTTTGATTATTTTCTGTAGAATTAACAGACTTTGCATTTAGTATAGGACTAAAAATTATTGAAAAAGCAAATACAAATATTAAAAGCAAAACTTTTTTTATCGATTTCATAGTAATAAAATTTATTTTCCCAAACTTACGAGTTCATCACCCAACATTACAACATCACCAGCTTTAACAAATACTTTTTCTACAACTCCATCGTGAGGTGCAAGTATATTGTTTTCCATCTTCATAGCTTCAATAATTATTAAAATATCGCCACGTTTCACTTTAGAATTTGGTTCTACTTCAACTTTAAGAACATTACCTGGCAATGGTGATGTTATCATTTCTTTAGCACCATCTGAACTCTTAGCTTCAACTACTGGCTCGCTTTTTGGTTGTTCGGCAGTAGTAACTACTTTCTTTTTCACAACTGGTGTAGGATTATTATCATCAATAATGCTTTCAATCAACACATTATATTTATTACCATTGACCGACACATCAGCTATGTCATCATTCACATCTACATCTACATTATAAACTTTGTCGTCTATTTTTAAAACATACTTTTTCATTGTAAATAGTAATTTAAATTATTCCAATTTGAATTTTCTTTATTTTTTATTGTTAGAACCAAAGATTCATTATCATGAACTTCGTTTAAGTACAAACTTATTGCAAGAGCAACTGCTGCAATTTCTCCATCTTTAGTGTCCTTACTAGACTTAACTTCGTTCTTTTCTATTATTTGTTTCTCATTATCTTTAGGTTGTCCAACTGTTTTCTTTTTACTTACTTTTGCAAATAATTGCAAGATTAAAACAAAAAGTGCCATTATGCACAACACTATTGTAAAACAAATACCAATTAAGGCAAAAACATCGCCCCATTGAATAGCTAAAAATAATTTCGTTGTAAACATGTTATTAAAAATTAAAGTGGAATATTAGTATGTTTTTTTGCTGGCATCATACTTTTCTTAGTTGCAAGAGAAGCAAGTGCTCTAATTATTCTAAATCTAGTATTACGAGGTTCTATAACATCATCGATATAACCATGTTTTGCTGCCTGATAAGGATTAGCAAAAGTATCTCGATATTCTTGTTCTTTCTGTTCAATAAATTTTGCTCTTTCCTCTTCTGATTCTATTGCATTTATTTCTTTAGCATTTAAAATTTCTACTGCTCCAGAATCACCCATTACTGCGATTTCTGCTGTGGGCCAAGCATAGTTAAGGTCGCCTTTTAATTGCTTGCAACTCATAACATCGTGAGCACCACCATACGATTTTCTAAGTGTTACAGTTACTTTTGGCACAGTAGCTTCGCCATAAGCAAACATTAATTTAGCACCATTAGATATAATTCCGCCGTATTCTTGTGTGCTTCCAGGTAAAAATCCAGGAACATCTACTAAAGTAACTATTGGAATATTAAAGCAGTCGCAGAAACGAACAAATCTTGCTCCTTTTCTTGATGCTTCAATATCTAACACTCCTGCCAAGAAATTTGGTTGATTAGCAACAACACCAACAGATTGTCCATTAAATCTAGCAAAACCTACAACAATATTTTTTGCATAATGTTTATGAACTTCTAAAAATTCGCCATTATCAACAAGAGTTGTAATTACATCAAGAATGTTATATGGCTTCTTTGAACTTTCTGGGATAATAGTATTCAAATTATCACATAATCTGTCAATTGGGTCAGTATTTTCTATACGTGGAGGATTTTCTCTAAAGTTTTGTGGAATATATGAGAAGATTTTTCTTAGTGTAGCTATAGCTTCTTCTTCGTTTTGTGATACAAAGTGAGCAACACCAGATTTAGAAGCATGAACCATAGGACCGCCTAATTTTTCAACAGTAATATCTTCGCCTGTAACAGTTTTTGCTACTTTTGGACCAGTAACAAACATATAGCTAATATCCTCAACCATTAGGATAAAATCGGTAAGAGCTGGAGAATAAACTGCTCCACCTGCACAAGGACCAAGAATAGCTGACAATTGAGGTACTACTCCTGATGCTTCTATATTGCGTTGGAATATTTCGGCATAACCTGCTAAACTTAAAACGCCTTCTTGGATTCTTGCTCCTCCACTATCATTTAGTCCAATGACTGGCGCTCCATTTTTCATAGCCATGTCCATTACTTTACAGATTTTTCGAGCATTAGTTTCAGATAAAGAACCACCCAAAACTGTAAAATCTTGTGAATAAACATAAACTAATCTGCCGTCAATAGTTCCAAAACCTGTAACTACGCCATCTCCTAAGAATTGTTTATCGCCAAGTCCAAACTCGGTAATACTATGTGTTACAAACATGTCGAGTTCTTCAAAACTACCTTCGTCCAACAATAAATTTATGCGTTCTCTTGCAGTAAGTTTGCCTTTTGCATGTTGAGATTCAATTCTTTTTGCTCCTCCCCCCATGCGAGCTTCAGCACGCATGTCAACTAACTTTTTAATGTTATTTTCAATTGCCATTTTTTATTTTTCTTAAATGTGAAACTATATGTGTTATTTATTTTTATCTTCGCATAACTCTGTCAAAACTCCAAAAGTTGATTTAGGATGCAAAAATGCTATATCCAAACCTTCAGCCCCTTTACGAGGGACAGCATCAATTAACCTAACTCCTTTTGCTTCAACATTTTTTAAAACTTCTTCAATGTTTTTTGTTGCAAATGCTATGTGATGAATTCCTTCTCCTTTTTTCTCAATAAATTTACCAACTGGTCCTTCAGGGTCGGTTGATTCTAAAAGTTCAATTTTTGTTTGACCAATTTTGAAAAAAGCTGTTTTTACTTTTTGGTCTTTTACCTCTTCAATTGCATAGCATTTTAAGCCTAAAACATCTTCGTAATATTTTTTTGCCTCTTCTATAGATTTTACGGCAATTCCAATGTGCTCTATATGTGTTAATTCCATAAAACAATAAATTTTTTAATTTAGGCAAACATAGCAAAAACAATTTATAAACAAACTATTTTAAAACACATTTTTAAGATATTTTTAGGAAAAACTCACTGTTGTTAAGCACAAAAAAAATGCCTCTAAATCAAGGCATTTACATTTTTTTATTTATCCAAGAAAACTCAATAATAAACCTGCTGCTATAGCAGAGCCTATTACTCCTGCCACATTAGGTCCCATAGCGTGCATCAACAAGAAGTTACTTGGATTGGCTTTTTGTCCTTCGGCTTGCGAAACACGAGCAGCCATAGGCACTGCCGAAATTCCTGCAGATCCAATTAATGGGTTTATTTTCTCTTTAGAGAATAAGTTCATAAATTTTGCTATTAAAACGCCTCCAGTAGTTCCAAAACCAAAGGCAACAACTCCCAATACGATTATTTTAATTGTTTGTTCGGTTAAAAACACTTCTGCACTTGCAGTTGCACCAACAGAAATTCCAAGTAAAAGAGTAACAATATTAATCAATTCATTTTGAACCATTTTACTTAATCTTTCTACAACACCTGCTTCTCTTAATAAGTTTCCGAGCATCAAACAACCAATTAATGTAGTAGCTGAGGGTACAATTAATGAAGTTACAACTGCTATCACAATTGGGAAAATAATTTTTTCTTTCTTAGATACAGTTCTTAGTTGTTTCATTACTATTTTTCTTTCTTTGCTTGTTGTTAAAGCTCGCATAATTGGTGGTTGAATAACAGGTATTAAAGCCATATATGAATAAGCAGCAATTGCAATTGCTCCCAAAAGATGCGGTGCTAACTTACTTGTTAGATAAATAGCTGTTGGTCCGTCGGCTCCTCCAATAATTCCAATTGAACCAGCTTCTTGAGGTAAAAATCCAAGTGCTATTGCAATAAAATAAGTAATAAAAATACCTAGTTGAGCAGCAGCACCTAACATTAAACTTTTTGGATTTGCAATAAGTGGTCCAAAATCAGTCATTGCACCAATACCGATAAAAATTAAACATGGATAAATTCCAAATTTTACACCGAGATATAAATAGTCAACCAAACCTGCCTTTGCAAAAAAATCAGCCCATTGAATTTCGCCTTCAGCAAATAATTCAGGAGTAAACATTCCACCACCTGGCATATTCGACAAAAGCATTCCAAAAGCAATAGGTAAGAGCAGAAGAGGTTCATATTGCTTCACAATTGCTAAATATAAAAGAAAACAGCTAACAACAATCATTATCAGAGCTTTCCAATTTGTTGTGAATAAAGAATAAATACCTGAATCTTTTGCAAACCTTATCATATTTTCTTTCACATCAAAACTTTCGTTTTGAACTGCATTTGCAGAAATCTCACTCGGCACTACTGTTTGCTCGGTTGTGGTTATTTGATTACTATCGGTAGAATTGACAGACTTTGCATTTATAAGCGGACTTAAAATTACTAAAAAAGCAAGTACAAATATTAAAAGTAAAACTTTTTTTATTGATTTCATAGCAACAACTAATTAACAATTTTTATTTTCCCAAACTTACGAGTTCATCACCTAACATAACAACATCACCAGCTTTAACAAATACTTTTTCTACAACTCCATCATAAGGTGCAAGTATATTGTTTTCCATTTTCATTGCTTCGATAATGATTAAAATATCGCCACGTTTAACTTGAGAATTTGACTCTACTTCTACTTTAAGAACATTACCTGGTAATGGTGAAGTGATTACCTCTTTTGCTCCAGAACTTTTAGCTTCAACTACAGGCTCGCTTTTTGGCTGTTCGGTAGTAGAAACTACTTTCTTTTTCACAACTGGTGTAGGATTATTGTCATCAACAACACTTTCAATCAACACATTATATTTATTACCATTGACTGACACATCAGCCACACCATCATTCACATCTACATCAACATTATAGACTTTGTCAGCAATTTTTAAAACATACTTTTTCATTGTAAATAGTAATTTAAGTTATTCCAATTTAAGTTTTTAGTATTTTTTATTGTTAGAATCAAAGATTCATTATCATGAACTTCGTTTAGATATAAACTTATTGCAAGGGCAACAGCTGCAATTTCTCCATCTTTATTGTCTTTATTAGACTTAATCTCTTGTTTTTCAATTAATTGACCATTATATCCTGTTGATTGTCCATCAGATTTCTTCCTGCTTACTTTTGCAAATAATTGCAAGATTAAAACAAAAAGTGCCATTATACACAACACTATTGAAAAACAAATACCAATTAAGGCAAAAACATCGCCCCATTGAACAGCTAAAAATAATTTAGTAGTAAACATATTTTAAAAAAAGCAGTTTTAATCTTTTGATTTTTTCCTCTTTTATTTTATAGAATTTTAAGCCTAAAATATCTCCATAACATTTTCTCACCTCTTGTAGTGGTTTTGTGGCAATTTCAACATGTCCGATATTTTTATGTACTAATTCTATAATAAATAATTTTAACTGACGCAAACATAGTAAAAAACATTTTATATACAAACTATTTTAAAACACATTTTAGTTTAATTTTTCAAAAAAATATAGTATTTTTATGCAAAAAAAATAATTAAGAAAAATTATTTAAAAAGACAACTAAATTAATATTATTACGTCATTTAATAGAAATCTTAAGATATGGATTTAAGTAATGCTGATGATGCAAAGAAAATAGTAGATGGATGTATTCGTGGTGATGTAAAGTATCAGCAAATACTTTATAAAGCCACTTATGGTAAAATGCTTGGACTGTGCTTAAGATATGCAGAAAATAAAGAAGAAGCAAAAGATTTTTTGCACGATGGCTTTATAAAGGTCTTTGAAAAAATTAAATATTTTAAATATTCAGGCTCTGTTGAGGGATGGATTAGAAAAATAATTGTTAATAACACTATTGACATTATTAGGAGAAAAAACAGAATGGCATTTGTAAGCGATGCGGAAAATGATTTAATGAAATTGACTGCCGAATCTGATGATAATCTTGAAAATATCAGCAACACACAAGCTAATGCAGAAATAATTATCGGATTGATTCAAGAACTATCGCCAGCATACAAAACTGTTTTTAACCTATATGTTGTAGAAGAATACACACACAAGGAAATTTCAGAAATGCTAAATATTAGCATAGGAACATCAAAATCCAACCTTGCCAAAGCAAAAGAAAAATTAAAAGATATGTTTATTGAAAAATATGGAGAATACAAAAAATAATATGAATAATATAAAGAAAATATTACAAGAATACGAAGCACCATACAATCACAAAGATTGGCTGAGATTAAAAAAAGATTTATCAGGTGCTTCAAAAACTAGTGGTGCTACTAAAACAATACTAATAAGTAGTGTCATTATTGTAACTATTGCTTCTATAATTTTGTTTATTAATACTTTTAATTCAGATAAAAAAGAAATAGTCAAACTTGAAACTCCTGTAGTTTTAAAAGAAACAGAAAATAATATAATAAATCAAAAAAATGATGAACCAATTATTGTTGAACAAACTATTTTAGAAAAGCCAACACTCCAAAAAAATAATAATTCTTATACTAATAATGAAAAAAATGTTAAGACAAAACTATCTGATTCAAAAAACCTAATTGTTGAAAACAAAAATACTAAATCACATAATACTTCAGAACAAACTCAAACTAAAGCTGAAAACACACAACCTAAAAATCAGCAATTAGCTCAAAATAAAAACATAAATAATGAGACTGAACCTACAGATAATAATTCAAATATAAATGAAATAGAATTTTCTGTTGAAGTAATTGAAAATTGTGTTCCTGCAAAAGTTAAATTTTATGCAACAAATTGCCCTAAAAATTACGATATTTTATGGAATACTGGAGAAAACACAAAAATTACTGGCAACAAAATAGAATATACTTATTTAAAAGAAGGTAAATATCAACCTGAAGTATTTGTAATTTTGGATAATTTTATAATGAAATCAGAGAAACTTAATGATATTGTAATAAATAAATCAACAAATATTGAAATTAATTTTGAAAATTCAGAAAATTCATATTACTTTACATGTGATAAAATAGATGATTTAGATTTAGTTTGGACTATTGAAAATCAACACTTTAACAGTAAAGAACTAAGTTATCGTTTTGATAAAGAAGGTGTTTATATGATAAATTTAACAGGAACTAATAAATTTGGTTGCAAATCTGAAGTTTCTAAAAACATCATAATTGCAAAAGAACAAGTATTTTTTGTTCCTAATGCTTTTACGCCAAATAGTAATGATATAAACTCACATTTTGGACCTATAGGCGAAAATTTAACATTTGCTTCGTACCTATTAATAATATTAGATTCAAATGGCACTAAAGTATTTGAATCCGATAAACCTGAACTTATGTGGAATGGAAAAATAAACAATATTGGTAACGATGCAAAATCAGGAGTTTATTTATGGGAAATAAGAACTTTAGATAATTATGGTAATTATCAAAACAAAAAAGGGAGAGTAAATTTGATTAGAAATTAAAAAATTGCATATTATGAAAAAAATGGTTTTAACAACTTGTTTTTCGCTATTAGTGGTATTTTCTTTAATTGGTCAAACTGATAATTATGAGTTTATTAGAATAAGACCAACTGCAGAAGGATACATAACACATTTTGATATTATTAATCTTAATGATGATTCTACTGCTGATCAAATAAAAACTTATTTGCAAGAAGATGAAAACATTTCAGATACAAAAATTGTCAAATTAAAAAATGGTAAAATAAGAGTTTTCATTTATTCACATGATTATGTTGATGCTAACTATGTCAGAGCAATTCTTCAATCAAGAAATGTTGATTATGACCTAAGTTCTGTCGCATTAAATGGTCAAGTTGTTAGAAATGACAAAGAATTTATTGATCCAAATAAATTTACTAGCACCCCTACTCCTGTTAAATTTTCTGATTTTCCAACTTATATCAACACTGGGGATAAAGAAATTGATAATATAAACTATGCTAATGCAAAAGAAAAATGGATTAATAATAATCCTGAAAAATATAATGAGTTATTAAAAGAAATGGAGAATAAATGATGTTGTATCATTCATATATATTATTAAAATTAATGTTGTATAAATTAAAATTCTAAATATATGCGAAAGATTTTGTTTTTTGCGATTTTATTGGCTTTATTGTTAAATATTAGCAATAAAGTTTTTGCCGTTTGTTCGGGAGCTACTAGTGGTGGGGCACTATCACCTGCGCCATCAACTTCATGGAATCATATGAATGTTAGCACTAATCGTTATTATACATTTTCGGCTACATATGCCGGCCAAACTTTTATATTTTCGTTTTGTTCACAAAACGGAGGCTCAACAACAATTGATACTCAAATTGAAATATATAATAATACTACAGGTGCCCCTATTGCTGGGTTTTATAATGATGACTATTGTGGTTTAGGTTCTGAACTTGCTTTTGTAGCCCCTAGTGTTGGCACATATAGAATAGGCATATACAGATACTATTGTAGTTCAACAAGTGTTCCTGCAGGTACTTTAGCTTATGTTACAATGCCTGTGCCAACAAATGGAGATTGTTTAGGAGCGTTGCCTTTATGTCAATCAGTAAACAACCATATTTATGCTCCAGTTGGTGAAGGAAATTACTACGATTTATATGATTTTCGTGATCAATGGGCAAGTGGATATTCTGACACTTGGAATAATTGTCCTAACTGTATGCTTGATGGTGAATTGAACAGCCAATGGTACCAGTTCTTTGTGCAATCCTCAGGATACCTTAGATTTACTATTACATTCCCTTCTAATGAAATTTATGATTTTTCTTTACACAGTCTTAACGGAGGCGTTGATTGTTATGATTTAGTAGATTATCATAATCATCCTCCTGTCGCTTGCAACTGGTATGGATGTCTTAATAATGGAACTCAAAAAGGTATGCAAAATAGTGGAACATCCACTTGCCAACGATTTGAGGGGCAATGTGTAGGAAATGAATTCGTTGAACCCGTTTGGGTTAATGCAGGAGAAACTTATGCACTACATATTTCTAGTTTTATAGGAGGTACTGGTGGCTATGTAATAGACTTTAGCAATTCTTCTGCTAGTATTGTTGACAATAGTCCTCCTGCTCTTTCAAGTATTGTATCAAACATCCATTGTGGAGCGCGTTCAATAACTCTACAATTTTCTGAAGGTATAGCTTGTACTAGTGTACAAGCCTCAGATTTTACTCTTACCGGACCTCAGGGCACATATAATATTATTGATGCATGGAGCGGAGTGTGTGAAGCAGCCACTGGAAGCACATACTCTTCAGGCACATTTCATGATGATATTTGGACAATTGAATTAGAAGATTATCTGTCTCATGATGGAAATTATACTATTTGCGTAAATAATAATAGTGTAAATGATATATGTGGCAACGTTATGCCTGGAGCTTGCTTACCATTTACAGTAGTTGGTATAACAGCTACAGCATCACCAACTAACATAGCCTGTCATGGAGAATCAACAGGACGAATCGATGTTACTTCACTTACAGGTGGCACACCACCATATACTTTAACTTGGTCTGGTCCAGTATCTATTGCCAATAACAATTATCACCCTACAGGTCTGCCGGCGGGAAATTATACTCTCACTATTACAGACTCTAATGGTATTTGTGAGTTTATAGAAACTGTAACTATACAACAAGCACCACTATTAGGGTATAATACAAACATAACCCATCCATCATGCGCAGGTGGTAGTAATAGTGGCTCTGTTTTAGTAACGGGTACAGGTGGAACATCGCCATATAATATTCAACTAGGCACATCTACTCAAAATGGAGTTACATCATATAACTTTACAGGCTTAGCAGGTGGA
>DAONZU010000021.1:0-27890 GCA_035406965.1 Bacteroidales bacterium | reverse complement strand
CACATCTACTCAAAATGGAGTTACATCATATAACTTTACAGGCTTAGCAGGTGGAAATTACGATATAATCATTACCGACCAATATGGTTGTACGGCTAGTGGAAGTGTTTCACTAAATGTTGTAGAAGTTCCAGATCCAACATTCACCTATAATGGGAATCAATGTTTTGTTGGACATTCCTTTAATTTTACACATACAGGAACACCAATAGCTGGCGAACAGTATTTATGGACTTTTACTGGCGGTACTCCAGCTACATCAACAGTTGAAAATCCTACAGGCGTTACTTGGGCAAGTCCAGGAACATATTCTGTTAACTTAAGAATAACTGGCGGTGGTTGTGTTGAAAATTATTCTCAAAATATTACAATCTATCCAAGCCCCACCCCTACTCTTAATTCAACTCAACCAAGTTGTGGTTTATGCAATGGCTCAATAACAGTAAATCCTGCTTTTAATTCATATGCTTGGTCAAATAGTGCAAGTACTCAAACTATAAGTAATTTATGTCCAGGAGCATTTATCGTTACTGTAACAGATAATAACTCCTGTACAGCAACTGCTTCTACAACATTAACTAATTCTGGCAATAATCCTACTGCTAATGTTGTTGTAACTGATCCAACATGTAATGGACTCTGCAATGGAACTGCAACAGTAAATGCATCAGGAGCTAGCTCATTTACTTATCATTATTCTAGTGGTTCAACTCCAAATAATCAAACTACAGGAGGGTTATGCGATGGAACTTTTGATGTTACTGTAGCAGACGGTTCAAATCCTGCTTGTTATATAGTAGTACCTTTTACTGTAACTGAACCATTACCAATGACTTTAAACATGTCTTCAACTGACGCAACTTGTGGTTTAAACAATGGAACTGCAACTGTTACAGTAAGTGGACATACTCCTCCAGCCAATTACAATTGGGATACTGGCGATGTAACTGGCACAATTACTGCCGGAGCTGGCAATTATACAGTTACTGTTACAGACGCAAATAGTTGCACTGCAACAAATTCTATTACTATAAGTGATGGTGGCATTCCGTTTACAACATCAGCCCATGTAATTAACAATGTTTCTTGCTATGGGGTTTGCGATGGCTCTGCAACTGCAAATGCTTCTGGAGGAACAGGACCATTTACTTATGCTTGGGATAATAGTCAAACTTCTGCAACTGCAACAGGACTATGTGCAGGTCTCCATCACGTAACTATTACACAAGCAGGTTGTTCTGTTATTGAAAATGTAAATATCACTCAACCAACAACGGCATTAAGTGCTTCTATTAGCACAGTAGTTGATGCACATTGTGGATTGCCAGATGGTTCTATCACAGTAACTGCATCTGGTGGAACCACTGGATATACTTACACTTGGAATACATCACCAGCACAAAATACTGCAACAGCTTCAGGCCTAACAAGTGGCAACTATACAGTTACTGTGAAAGATGCCAATAATTGTACTACTACAGCAAGCGGTTCTATTGCTGACATAGGCAGTATTACTGTTACAGTAACAAAAAACGACATTACTTGTAATGGACTAACCGACGGTAGTGCAACAGCTACTGTAATTGGCGGAAGTCCTGATTACACATATTCTTGGTCAAATACAACTACAGCAACAATTCCAGGCACAACTCACAGCGTTTCAAATCTTGGAACTGGTAATATTAGTGTTACAGTTACAGATCATTTTGGTTGTACAGCTACACATGGTGTAACAATTGAGCAACCATTACCAATTACTATAAATTTAGTAAATTCAACTACACCAACTTGTAATGGAGATTGTGATGCTACAGCACAAATTAATGTGAGTGGTGGAACAAATCCTTATAATTATAATTGGGACGGCTCAGGTCCAAACTCTCCAATTAACAACAATTTATGTGCTGGTTCCCACAGTGTTCAAGTTACAGACTATAAAAATTGTACTGAAACTTTAAGTTTTAACATAAATGAAACAGAGGCTATTTTAATAAATATTACTCCTCATGACGCAACTTGTGGAATGGCAAATGGTTATGCAACTGCGACAGTTACAGGTGGTACTCCTTCCTATCAGTGGTTGTGGAGTGGTGGTAACAATCCAAACAGTCAAACAAATCATGGTTTAACAGCTGCCGGTAGTCCTTACGGAGTTACCATAACTGATGCTCATAATTGTACTGCTTCTCAAAGTGTTACTATCATCGACCAGGCAGGACCTACAGCAACTATATCTAATATCGTTCACCCTGCTTGTAATGGTCAAAACAATGGATCTGCAACAGTCTCAGGCTCTGGTGGAACTGGACCTTATACTTACGCATGGAATACTACTCCACAACAAACTTCTGCCACAGCAATTAATTTAACTGAAGGAACATATATTGTAACAGTAACTGATCAAAATTCATGCACAGCAACAGCTACAGCGATACTCAACAACCCTGCTAGCCTCAATGCATATATTGTTGCTCCACAAATTAAATGTTTTGGCGTTTGCGATGGAACTGCTTATGTAAACGTAACTGGTGGTACTATTCCTTATTCTTTTTTATGGAGCAATTTACAAGATACTCAAACAGCAACAGGGTTATGTGCAGAACAATATTCAGTAACAGTATCTGATGCTCACGGCTGTTCTGTTACTCTTTCAGAAACATTAACACAATCACCAGAACTTAACGTTAATGCAACTATAACTCCATCGAATTGCTCACAAAATGATGGTTCTATTGACCTTACTCTTAGTGGTGGAACTCCAACATTTACTTACGAATGGAGTAATTCAGTATATAGTGAAGACAATTGGAATATACCAGCTGGTCCTTACACAGTTACCATAACTGATGCCAAAAATTGCGAAACCATTATTTCATATTCAATTAGCGACCAAAACGCTCAAGTTGTAACTATTTCAGCAAGCACAGATGCTACTTGTTACGGAAATTGTAATGGAACTGCTACTGCAAATGTAGAAGGTGGCACAGGCTTTTTCCAATATTCTTGGAACACAACTCCACCTCAAACAAACCAAACTGCAACTAATTTATGTGCAGGAAATTACTCAATTGTTGTAACAGACTTAAATACTGGTTGTGTAGCAACAACTGGCGTTACAATTGACCATCCTGATCAATTAAACATAATATCTGCTAGTTCTGACGTAACTTGTTTTGGTTCTTGCAATGGACTTATTGACATTAGCGTTGTTGGCGGAACATCTCCATATACTTATTATTGGTCTGGTCCTGGAGTTACAACTAATGCTCAAGATCAATCTAACTTGTGTGCAGGAGACTATTCTGTTGCTATTTTAGATAACAACAATTGTTACACAACAGAAAGTTTTGTAATTGATGCTCCATCATTTATTACTATTGCTATGTCTGCATCACAAACAGGATGTCATGGAAATTGCACAGGTTCTGCAACTGCATCACCTTCGGGTGGTACGCCTCCATATACATATGAATGGAGTAATGGACAATCAACAGCAACGGCTTTAAATCTATGTTCAGAACTACAGACTGTTACTGTTACCGATTACTATGGCTGTACTGCACAAAACTCTATAATGGTAAACCAACCAACTGCAATGCAATTCACAAATATAACAATAAATGATGCAGAATGTAATGGTTCTTCAAATGGAGATGTTAGTGTATCAGTTATTGGTGGAACATCACCTTATACTTATGTTTGGGACAATGGAGGTAATACTTCTCATATTTTCGGATTACCAGCAGGTCCTCGTTGTGTTACAGTTTATGACAATCATAACTGTTCAATTGACACCTGTATTATGGTTGATCAACCACCTGTGTTAAATGTAACTCTTAGCGCCACAAATGAACTTTGCAACGGTGCTTGCGATGGTACAATAACTGCATATCCATCTGGAGGACAAGGTTCATATAGTTATCTATGGTCAAACGGAGAAGTTGTACAAACAATAAATAACTTATGCGCTGGTATTTATAATGTAACTGTCAAAGATAGTAACAACTGCCAAGCATATAGCTCTACAAGTATCAATAGTCCACAAGTTTTAGGTATTGCTGTTCAAGAGATTATTCAACCAACTTGCGGAAGTAATAATGGTTCAATCAGAGTTGGTGCAACTGGTGGTACCCCTTCATACACTTATGCTTGGTCTCCTGTATCTGGAAACTCTAGCACTTTGAGCAATATTGGCTCTGGAAATTATACTGTAACAATTACAGATAGTCATGGTTGTAGTATAAGCCAAACAATAGCACTAAGCGATATCAATGCACCAATAATTACAGATATTTTAATTACAAATGTTGATTGTTACGGAAATAGTACTGGAAGTGCAGAAGTTATTTACACTAGTACAACAACTGTTAATACTGTATTATGGAGCGATAATCAAAATTCAGCTCTTGCTATAAATCTATCAGAAGGACATTATTCAGTTACAGTTACTGATGATAATGGTTGTGCTGCGACAGAAAATATCGTAATAACACAACCACAACAACTTTCTGCAATAATTACTAGCCATAATGATATTACTTGTTACGGATTTACAAATGGAAGAGCAACAGCAATGGCTATTGGAGGTAGTACACCATATATCTACTCTTGGAGCGGTGGTGATAATACTGAAACTACACTCACATTACAAGCTGGCTTAGCTGTAGTAACAATCACTGATGCAAATGGTTGTCAGGCTACCGCAAGTGTTAATATAGAAGAACCAAGTCAATTAAGTATTACAGGTACTGCTACAAATACTTCTTGCTATGCAGGTAGCGATGGTGTAATTACTGTAAATGCTAGTGGAGGAACAGGAAATTATATTTATTCTTGGCCACAAATTCCAGCTAACACTAATACTATTACTGGATTAACAGCTACAACATATACTATTATTGTTTACGATCAAAGTGACGTTAACTGTTTTGTCTCTGAAAGTTTTGTCGTTGACGAACCTGACAGAATTAATGCATCAATAGGAACTGAAAACTCCTATTGCGGATTAGATAATGGTGCTGCTTATATAGATAATATTACTGGTGGAACAGGAAGTTATACATATACTTGGAATCCAGGAAATATGCATAGTGACCATGTAACTAACTTAGCTGCTGGACATTATACTCTTACAATAACTGATGCCAATGGCTGTACAAGAGAATATAACGTAAACGTAAATGCAACAGCCAATTTCCAACTAGATAATGTTTTATTTAATGGTGTTACTTGCTATGGATATAATGACGGTTTTGCACAAATATTTGTTTCAGGAGGTACTGAACCTTATGAGTACATTTGGACTCCAAATGTAACAGATCAACCTATCTCAAATGAATTATATGCAGGTATTTACAATGTACAAATTGTAGATAATGATGGATGCCAAGTTTATACTCAAATTCCAATCAGCACACCAGAAGAATTAATAGTTTTCCCAGACGAAGACAAAGAAATTTGTATTGGTCAATCTGTTATTATATCAGCATCTGCAAGTGGTGGAAACGGAAACTACACTTTCGTTTGGGACGGCTTAGGTACAGGTTCTGCATTTTATGTTGATCCTATAACTAGTACAAATTATACTGTAACTGCATTTGATTGGAAAGGCTGTCATTCTCAACCAGGAGTACAACAAGTAGAAGTTAAGCCACCTCTAGCGCTTAATGTAATTACACCTCCAGCAATTTGTGTTGGACAAGCTTCAATATTAATTGCAAATGCTACAGGTGGTGATGGCAATTATATTTACGACTGGGGCAATGGACAAGTTACCACATCTAATGAATTACCAATAAGTCCAGTTACAGACACTGAATTTACAGTAATTGTTAGAGACGGCTGTACAACGCCACCAGATACAGCCAGAGTTACAGCTGCAGTTTCTGATATGCCAGAAGTTCACTTAACTAGAGTTCCTTACATAGGCTGCAAACCATTACTTGTTTCTTTCGATAATAACACAGACAACATGACTTACAGTTATTATTGGGAATTTAATGATGAAGAATCAGGCGTAAACAACTATTCTAACTTAAAAAATCCAATTCATATTTTTGAAGAAAATGGATTATATAAAGTAATGGCTGTGATTACCACATCTATGGGTTGTAAAGACACCTCTTATATTAATGTAAATGTTCATGAAGGACCAATTGCTGATTTTAATGCTTTCCCATGGTCAACAGGATTTTTTGAACCAGAAATTGATTTTGCTGACGCATCGGTTGGTGCAGTTGCTTGGGAATGGAATTTTGGTGATGGAAGTATTTCAGCAGCACAAAATCCAACACACACTTACATGGAACAAGGAGAGTTCCCAGTTAGCTTAACTGTATCAAGCATTCATGGTTGTATAGATTCTATTACGAAAAAAATTGTAATAAACGAAGACCATAGAATTTATTTCCCAACTGCAATTAATTTAAGAAGTCCAGGAAATGACGAATTCTATCCTATTGGAGTTGGTATTGATGAAGAAAACTACCAAATGACAATCTACAACCGATGGGGAGAACCTATTTTTACAACTAAAGATTGGTACACCCATTGGAAAGGACGCTATAATATGAACAAAGGTGATTATGTGCCACAAGGCGTATATAGCTATGTTGTAAAACTAAGAGATAAATACGGTAAAGACAGAGTTTATTCTGGTACATTTATGGTTTTTAAATAATTACTAATGTTAAATAACAAGTAAAATTTAAAAACTCTTAACAAAGACTGTTGATTAAAAAGATATAAATTCTTAGAATAAGATATTTATTTTGATTATAATTGTACTCAATAAAATCAAAATAAAATGATGAAGCACCGTTGGCTATTAAAACCTTTAGGAGACACCGAAACAGTAGAAAAATTATCACAAGATCTCAACGTTGAAACAGAAATAGCTCAACTCCTTGTTCAAAGAGGAATTAATACTTACGAAGAAGCAAGAGTCTTTTTTAGACCAAAACTAAGCGACCTCCACGACCCTTTTTTAATGAAAGACATGGATAAAGCTGTAGATAGACTATTATATGCTATTAAGAACTCTGAAAAAATACTTATCTACGGAGATTACGATGTTGACGGAACTACTGCAGTAGCAACAATTTACAACTATCTTACTAGAAATTATCAAAATATTGAATATTATATCCCTGACCGCTATCAAGAAGGCTATGGACTTTCGTTTAAAGGAATTGATTATGCCGAAGAGATAAATTGCAAATTAATAATTACTGTTGATTGTGGAATAAAAGCAATTGAAAAGACAAATTATGCAAACAAAAAAAATATAGATTTAATAATTTGTGACCATCATACACCTGGATCAGAACTGCCGAATGCCTGTGCTATTTTAGACCCAAAACGAGAAGATTGTAATTATCCATACAAAGAACTATCTGGTTGCGGTGTAGCTTTTAAATTATTGCAAGCATATTGCCAAAAAACAAATGATAGTTTCGAAAAGCTTGTTAGGCTACTCGACCTTGTTGTAGTTAGCATAGGATCTGACATTGTTCCAATTACAGGTGAAAACAGAACTCTCGCATATTTTGGTCTTTTACAACTAAACACTAACCCACAACCAGGACTAAAAAGCATCATTAATATTGCAGGATTAGAAAATAAAGAAATCCAAATTAATGATATAGTCTTTAAAATAGGTCCTAGAATAAATGCAGCAGGTAGATTAGAAACTGGAAAAACAGCAGTAGAACTATTAACATCAACTAATGTTGAATATGTAAACAAAATTGCACTTGAAATTGATTGTATAAACACCAATAGAAAAGAATTAGATGCTGAAATTACAGAACATGCATTAAGCATGATTAACGAATCTGAAATATCTAAAAATGCTTTTTCAACCATAGTTTACCATGAAGAATGGCATAAAGGTGTTATAGGAATTGTAGCTTCACGTTTAACAGAAACTTATTACCGCCCAACAGTAGTATTTACAAAATCTAATGATATAATTACAGGCTCGGCTCGCTCAGTACCAGGATACAACCTATACGATGCTATAGAGGCATGTGGCGATTTATTAGAAAACTTTGGAGGACATAGATATGCTGCCGGATTAAGTCTTAAACCAGAAAATCTAAACGCCTTTAAAGAAAGATTTGAAAAATATGTAATGGAAACTATAACACCCGAACAAAGAACGCCTGTTATTAATGCTGATTTAGAAATAAAAATTAAAGACATTACTCCAAAGTTTTTTAGAATATTAAAACAATTTGCACCGTTTGGTCCAGAAAATATGACACCAACATTTATCACAAGAAAAATATTCGATAATGGTAGTGTAAAAATAGTAGGTAAAGATGAAGAACATTTAAAACTAAAAATAGTACAAAGACTTGGAGACAACAGATGTATAGATGCCATAGGTTTTAATTTCGCTCATTATTACGAACATATAAAAGATTTTAACGAATTTGATATTTGTTATCAAATTTTTGAAAATAACTTTATGAATCAAAAATTTATCCAAATTTTAATCAAAGATATTTTAACAGATTAAAGTTTTGCGACATATTATATATGACGTATTTTAATCAATACATAAATAAGATATTAACAATATCATCTTAATATTTATTCAAAAAAATAGTGTTTATTAGCTATAATTTTATTTAATTTGAAATATATTTAAAAATATCGTGAATTTAAGCAACCAATTTGCATAAAATTACGTATTATATAAATATAAAGAGATAGTTTAATTATTATAAAATTAAAACACTATAATATGAAAAAAAGTATTCTTGTTCCTTATGACTTCACAGTAGTTGGCAATTATGCCTTAGAGCATGCATATATGGTGGGGAAAGCGTCTAGAACTCCCATTAGTATTATTCACATCGTAAAGAAAACTTCAGAAATTGAAGAAGCGAAGGCTAAACTTGAAAAAATAGCTAAAGACTTTGCAAGCCAGAAAGATATAGAAGTTGTAGCGGAAGTTAGAAAAGGTAATTTATTTAAAGAAATATACAAGTACGGTTTAGAAATTGACGCTTACATTGCTGTCATGGGAACTCATGGTGTAAAAAGCATAAAAAAAGCACTTAAAGTAGTGAAAAAATTCCTTAAAATTCCTTTCATTTTAGTACAAAGCCCTGTTATTTTTGGTGAATACGACAGAATCCTTATTCCAATTGACCAAGATAATACTGCCAGAATTAAAATACAATGGGTAAGATATATCAATACTTTGTTTAAATCAAAAGTATATATGATTGCTTACAATGTTAGCGATTCTTATGGTCAAAAAAATATATCAAGCAATATTAGATTTGCTGAAAACCTATTTGAAAAAGAACTTATTGATTACGAAATTGAAATTTTAGAAAGCTCTAGAAATTTTGCCGATAATATTTTCACTTACGCAAATGAAGTTGAAAGCGACTTAATAATGTTAATGTCAGACAAGTATCGTTCATATGTTAAACAAATTAAAAAAGCTGAAAACTTAGAACTTTACAAAAAAATACCTATTATGTGCGTAAATAAACGCTTGGATATTTTCAAAATGGGTGGTTTCAACTAATCATTCACTTTTCCAAGAGAAATAGGTTTTAGTTTAAGTTTTCCATCAAGAATACGTTTTTCAAGAATTAAAACTGCTTGCCTAAAATCTGCAAACAAATTTTTGTAATATAAATACATAACCCCGTCTATTACTGCGAGATGGGGTTTTTCTTTTGTACCAGCTCCAAAATTTAAAGATAAACGTGAAGTAGGAATAAAAAAATGTGTCATGTAAGCTCTTAACTGATAATAAAGAAAATTTTTATCGTTAGCTTTAGAATATTCTTTCGGGAATAAACGATTTATAGCTAAAGAAAAACGTTTTAAAGATTGCCTCTTTGCTCGTAAAGGTTTGTCATCTAAATAAGCACCAAGAATTTCTATCGCTTGTGCTAAAGACATAAAACCAAATATAAGCTGATTATTTTCAAAAGCATTTTCAACGCCCTTTAAAACAGTATTTTTAAGAAATTCAATATGTTGCTCAGAAGTTGAAATATACATCAAAACTTGTATCTTAATTGTAATTTTACATCTGTTCTATTATTACCATCAATAGCATCTAAACCTGTTCCAAGACTTTGTTTATCAGCATAATAAGTATTAGTTATCCTAAACCAAAAATCAAAATGTCGATTTAATGTATATTTCACAACAAATACTAACCTACTTCCTCTACCATAATACGCTGGTACGGAAAATCCATAAAGCACATCAGGTTCATAAGCATAAAGTCGCGCATTATAAGTTTCTGTTTCAAATACTGCTATGCGGAAATTAAATTTTAAAGCAATATTTTTAGGTTTATAATCAATATCTTGATAAACTAAATATCCCCATTCTGGCGAACTCATATAATATCTCGAAACTTCAATTCTGGATTTGAATTTCCATTCTGGATTTGGAGTATAATTAAGTTGTAATCTTGTTCTAAGAGTTGAATAATCAACTATTGGTCTAACTCCAGTAGCAATTTCAGGATCATTTTTTTGCTTAGTTTTATATTTTGCTCTTAAATATATTTCTAAATTTCTTTGAGGAAAATGAGTAACTTGTACCAAATATTCATTTCCCGAAGAAGGTGCTCCAATTCCATATTTCAACCAAGGATGCTTCCAAGAATCAAAATAAGCATCTATTTTCCACTTTTTTACAGGAAACAATTCTGCACCAACAAACAATCCGTTTTCATTATTTGGTTTACTAGATTCCGCAAATGGTTGAGCATACAAAGCTTGATAATCGGCTCGTAAATATCTATGAATTACTGACATATTAAACTCTGGAACAAAATTTATAACAGCTCCATTCACACTTGCATATCCTAAATTAGAACTCATAGATGTTTCGCCAAAAATATTAACTTTAGGAATAGTTACCAAATAATCTATACCAAAATTTGCGTTTTTTGTTCCCGCAAAATCAAAATATCTATAAGGCTCGTTTCGTTCTCCAAGAGGACTTGAAAAAGTATAATACACTCCTGTTGCTCCAATTTTAAAATTCTTTTCTTTCCAATTCATATTTGCACCAGCAATAAACTCTTTAATAGTCTTACGCTTAGCAACTTCGCTTGGTGTACGATGATAACCAGTTTCTAAAAAAGAAGAAATAACATGCTCTTCACTTTCAAACTCTATGTCGGCAATAGTATCAACTCCTGCATCTAAACTTTTATATGAAACAAATTCTGTAAAATTAAATTTTCCAAACTGCACTGTTGCTGCTTGTCCACGTAAAAATGCGGACTCATTAACAGAACTATATTTATGCACACCTCTCGAATTTTTAATAACATTTGTTGAAGAAGAAGTTTTTCCAAAACTCATTCCCGACCACATTGTTAAACCTTGACCAAACTGAGCAATATAATCTCCAACAATTATTTTTTGAAAAGCCCCTACTCTATTCAGCTGAAAATGAGCAGAATAAAAATCAAATCCATATTTTTGAGCTCCTTTAAAAAATTGTTCTCCGTCATCTTTCTCGGCAGTAATTCCATAAAATATTTTATCTTTATAATGGTAATTATGCCTGTAATAAAGTTTATCTGGACTTCCTAAATAGCGAGACTTATTTGGATTTAGTGCCAAAATGCTATCTGGAATTTCTTTATATCCAGCCTTTTCTTGCAAAAGTCTTTGATAACGAACTATACCAACATGTTTTCCATAAGTAAAAATTCGTTTAAAATCTTTTATTTCAGAAGGTTTAGCTTCTCGAATGCAAACAAAAGGCAAAAGTCGTTTTAATGTTAAATCATCAATTCCATCTACAAATTGTAATTCATACAAACTTACATACATGCCGAATTTTTGACGATATTTTATTAAAGAAAAAATTTGAAATTCAGTTAAAAACATTAAATCTTTCAAGTCGCTTTCGTTGGCAGAGTTCAAATCTATTGGGTTATAATAATATTCTTCTAAAGCTTGAAACAATGTAGTATAATCGAGTTCATAGTCGGTATTAGACGCAATTTCTTCAATTATTTCATCTAGAGTTTCTATCGTTTCTTCTTGGGCATGTGCAAAAAAAGACGACAAAATAAAAACAATTAGAAAAAATACTTTAAAACGCATAACTAATAGATATTTTTGGGCTTGAACCAAGAACTTGATGATAAGCAAATGCTAAGTCAAAGCCAATTTTACTACTACTTCCTAAATTTGTATTATATCCCATTCCGAAAGAATATTCTATTGGTTTTAAAGCTAAACCTGCACGCATTGCAAATTGCTCATTTATCAAATATTCTAAACCTGTTTTAAACACTGGAGTATATCCATTTATTGACTTTCCAGTTTCCAAAGAAAGTAACAAAGATTTACTAAATAAATATGAAATTCCTAATCTTAAAGTAATGGGCATTTTTAAGTCTGAATCTTCAAAATATCCCAAATTTACAGGATTAAACGCATAAGCACCTATTGAAAGTTTATCGTTAGGTTTTGATAAAATTCCAATTTCAAAGCTCATAGCATTCAAATTTCCATAATCTTCGGTTTGTCGCACAGAAAAATAATTTAACTGAACGCCTAAAGAAAAAGATTTGAACAATTTTTGAGAATATCCTAAAGTAAATTTATCGTTTTGAAAAAGAGAATACCCAAAATGAGAAAAGCCCACACCTAAACTACCTCCAAATAGTGGTGTAGTAAAAGCCATAGCTCCATAGCCTGTTTGTTTTAAAAGAAATTTATTCTCGTAATAAAGCCCTACTTCTCTTTGTTTTAGAAAGCTATGAGCAGCAGGATTGTTAAAAATTGACCAAGCATCTATATTTGTTAATCCAGAATTAGCCATTCCAGCCGCTCTTGCACCAGCCGAATAAGAATTTGACTGAGAAAAAGCATATGCCGAAATAACTATTAATAATATGAGAAAAAATATTTTTTTCATTTTAAAAATTAATTTACTCTATATTCAAATTTTAGTTCTTGCAAGTCTTTATTTGCTTGAACAATTTTAGTTTTCAAATTTCCTTTAAATTCAAACACTCTTTTTGCAAGTTCTTCATCACTAAGAGCAAGTATTTGTGCTGCCAAAATAGCTGCGTTTTGCGCTCCATTAATAGCAACTGTAGCAACAGGAATACCTGGAGGCATTTGTACAATTGCCAATAAAGCATCTAATCCATCTAAAGTTGCATTTATTGGGACACCGATCACAGGTAACTTAGTCATAGAAGCAATTACGCCACACAAATGAGCTGCCATTCCAGCTCCTGCAATTATAACTTTTATTCCACGAGATTCAGCATTTTTTGCAAACTCTTCAACCTCTGCAGGTGTTCTATGAGCCGATAAAGCATTTATTTCAAAAGGAATTTTAAAATCATTTAATTGCTGAGCAGCTTTTTCCATTATTTTCCAGTCGGAAGTAGAACCCATAATTATACTCACAATAGCTTTCATATCTTTAATTTTTTTATTTTAAAAATAACATGGTAAAAATACAAAGTATTTATTATTTTTGCCATATATTTTAAACTTTTCTTAAAATAAAATGCAATTTGCTAATTAAATGTAAGTTATGAACAAAGTTAAAGTTTTTGATAAAGAATTCGAAATTTTTATTTCTCAAACAGAAATAGAAAGTAAAATTGTAGAAATCGCAAATCAAATGAATAAAGATTTAAAAGGTGAAAAACCAATTTTCTTAGGAATTTTAAATGGTTCGTTTATGTTTGCTTCTGAACTTTTTAAATCTTTAGATATTGAATGCAGTATATCGTTTTTAAAACTAACATCTTACCAAGGGACGTCATCTACAGGCAAAATCAAGCAGTTGATAGGTTTAAGCGAAAATTTAACTGGACAAACTGTTGTTATTTTAGAAGATATAATTGATACTGGCATCACTATAGAAAATATTATGAAGCAAATTACAGGATTTGAACCTAAAAAAATTCTAATAGCCAGTTTATTATATAAATCTGAAGCATATAAGAAAACATATCCTATTGATTACTACTGCTTTGACATTCCAAATGACTTTATTGTTGGCTATGGACTTGATTATAATGGACATGGCAGAAATCTAAGACATATTTATAAAATTGTAGAATAAATTTAAGAATCATGTTAAATATTGCTTTATTTGGTCCTCCTGGTGCGGGAAAAGGCACACAAGCCAAGATGTTGGCAAAAAAATACAACTTAACTTACATTTCAACAGGTGATATTCTAAGAAATGAAATTGCAAACGGAACAGAATTAGGTTTAAGTGCTAAATCTACTATTGAACAAGGTGGATTGGTTTGCGACGAAACTATTGTTCAAATTATTGAAAATAGCATAAAAATGCAACCCGATTCTAATGGGATTTTGTTCGACGGTTTTCCACGTACCTATACTCAAGCATATATTTTAGATGGTTTATTAACAAAAATGAACTTCAAATTATCTTGTTTAATTAGCCTCGAAGTGCCTAGAGATGAACTAATTAACAGAATGATGCTTAGGGCAAAACAAGAAAATAGACCTGACGACAAGAAAGAAATTATCGAAAATCGCTTGAGAGAATATGATGTTAAAACCATTCCTGTTATTGATTTTTACAAACAACAAAATAAATTCCATGCGATTAACGGTATTGGCAATATTGACGAAGTTTTTGAAAGACTTACCAATAAAATCGAAGAAATTTTATCTCAAACTTTACTTAATGTCATATTTTTAGGAAAACCAGGTGCAGGAAAAGGTACACAAGCAAGAAGAATTGCCAAAAGATTTAATATGAAATATGTTTCTACAGGCGAAATGATTCGTAGAGAAATCGAAAATCAAACCGAACTTGGCAAAATTGCACAACCATATTTAGTAACTGGAGATTTTGTTCCAGACGACATTGCTATTAGATTGTTAGAAAGAGAAATTCAAAATCCTTTCAAAGGAACAGGTTATTTGTTTAAAGGTTTTCCGTCAACTTTAGTGCAAGCATATATTTTAGGTGGATTGTTGCAAAAACAAGAAACTTCTGTATCTCTTGTTGTTGAAATTCAAACATCTACCCTACAAGCAATCAAACGTCTTAGAAGAAGAGCAAATACTGATATGGCAAGAATTTATGATATGGACCACGACACTATACTTTATAGATTGGAAAATCACGAAGAAAAAGGTCATAAAGTTGTAGATTTTTACAAACAACAAAATAAAATCGTAAGTTTTGACGGAAATCAAGATGAAGATGACTTATTTGAAGAAATTTCTGAAACTATAGAAAAAGCATTTAAAGAAATTAGAAAATAAGGCTTACAAAAACATACTAACTTCTGCCAAAATAAGGCGAGTACTGTACTAAAACTCTAACTAACAATAATTTATGAAAATAAATTCAGATAACATGAAATCTTATATTCACGTATATACTGGAAATGGCAAAGGAAAAACCACTGCCGCTCTAGGCTTAGCACTAAGAGCTGTAGGTGCAGGCAAAAAAGTGTTTTTTGCACAATTTGTTAAAGGAAAAATTTATTCAGAAGTCGAAGCTATAAAAAAATTTCTACCTGCCATAACTATAAAACAATATGGACTAAGTTGCTTCATTTACAACCAACCTAGCGAAGAAGACATCAAAGCCGCACAAAACGGACTTTTAGAAATTCAAAAAATAATAAATTCGGCAGAATACGATATGCTAATTTTAGATGAAGCAAATATTGCCTTGCATTACAATTTGTTTTCTGTTAAGGAATTTATCGAAATAATTCAATCTCGTCCAAATAACCTTGAAGTCATTATTACAGGACGTTATGCACACGAAGAAATAATAAAAATTGCCGATTTAGTAAGCGAAATTAAAGAAATAAAACATTACTACACAAAAGGCGTTGAAGCAAGAAAAGGAATAGAATATTAAAAAAGCCACCACGCTCGCTCTGATATTAGTTGTCTTAAGGACAACATAAGCCTCTCAAAGGTTTGTCCGTTAGGACAACATGTGATTAACCGTAGGTGCAGCCTACGGCAGAAGACACTCCCCAGTCCCCTCGCCCGCAAGGGCGACACAATTGTCCCGCTCGCTTGGACTTGCAATTCGAGTGTAACATAACCAATACTCGGATTACAACCGAAGTCCGCAGGACGAACTCAACGAAGTTAAATCCAAACGAGCAAAGTTAGTTCAAAAAAACAGAAAAATTATTCATTTTGCGGAGAAAAAACTCCGTATTCACCGCATTTTTGCGGAGAATATTTTGTATATTTGTCGCATAATTATTTTGAAATGGCTAAATACATTTATCAATACGAAAATTGGACTGATTTTACATGGGAAAATTCTGCTGTAAGTGCAGCTTTGGGCGAAGTTCGTCTTTTGCAAGGTAAAATTTTAGGACAAATTCATTCTCTTGGCTTTTCGATGAAAGAAGAAAAAAACCTTGAAATGCTTACGCTTGATGTGCTTAAATCGTCTGAAATTGAGGGCGAAAAATTGAATTATGAGCAAGTTCGTTCCTCAATTGCTCGGCGTTTAGGAATAAATACTGCAGGACTTGTTACTTCTTCCCGAAATGTGGAGGGAGTTGTAGAAATGATGCTTGATGCTACTCAAAATTTTAAAAATCCGCTTACAGAAGAACGCTTATTCGGTTGGCACGCTGCACTTTTCCCAACAGGTTACAGTGGAATGTATAAAATCGAAGTTGCACAATATAGAACAGAGGAAATGCAAGTTGTCTCTGGAGCAATGGGAAAAGAACGTGTGCATTACAAAGCTGTTCCTGCAAAAAATGTAAAAGCAGAAATGGACAAGTTTCTTTCATGGTTAAATGACGACAATATTGTTATAGACAGCATTTTAAAAGCTGCGATTGCACACTTTTGGCTTATCATTATCCACCCTTTTGATGATGGTAACGGAAGAATTGCAAGAGCAATTTCAGACATGTTACTTGCTAGAAGTGAGAATAGTTCAGAAAGATTTTATAGTTTATCTAATCAAATTCAACAAGAGAAAAATCTTTATTACGAAACTCTAAAAACTGAGCAACATAGCAATGGTGACATTACAAAATGGTTGGTCTGGTTCTTAACTTGTTTGAAACACGCATTGCTTGAAACCGAAGAAAGTATGCAAAATATTTTGCAAAAAGCAGAATTTTGGGAAAAACACAAAGCAACGCCAATTAATGAGCGACAACGTTTAATGATAAACAAGTTGTTTGACAATTTCTATGGAAAACTAACTTCGTCAAAATGGGCAAAAATCACAAAAACATCTTCAGACACTGCTTTGCGAGACATTAAAGACCTGATAGAAAAAGGCATTTTACAACAAGAAAAACAAGGCGGAAGAAGTACAAATTATACTTTAGTTATAAAATAATCGAAAGTCCTACTCACTCGCTCGCTCTGATATTAGTTGTCTTAAGGACAACATAAGCCTCTCAAAGGTTTGTCCGTTAGGACAACATGTGATTAACCGTAGGTGCAACCTACGGTAGAAGATACTCTCCAGTCCCCTCGCCCGCAAGGGCGACACAATTATTCCACTCGCTCGGATTTGCAAAAAGATTTTTATTTTTTCAAAATTTCAATTTGTTCTTTTAAAATAGAAATTTTAGCTTCTGCATCAGATAGTTTTTTGCGTTCCATTGCAATTACTTTTTCTGGTGCATTGGCTACAAATTTTTCGTTAGATAATTTCTTGTTTACAGAAATTAAAAAACCTTCAGCATATTTTAATTCTTTTTCTAACTTTTCAATTTCTGCTTCCTTGTCAATCATATCATCTAAAAGAATAAAATATTCTTGAGTTCTAACAATAAAGCCCACAGCCATTTCAGGTTTTTCGTCAACAAAAGAAATAGACTCAAGATTTGCCAATTTTTGAATTACAGAATCAAAATTCTTAGAGTAATTATCATGGCTAATTATTTGTAATTTAAGCTGTTCTTTTTGTGGAATATTTCTTTCTTGACGAATAGTTCTAATATTTGCAACAACTTCAGCACAAACATTAAATTCATCAATTAGTTTGTGGTTGCTTTTCTTTTCAGGGAGCCATTTTGCTATAACTATTGATTCTACATCATCTTCGTTTTTCAAAAATTGCCATAATTCTTCGGTTATAAATGGCATAAAAGGCGAAATCAATAAAACTAAGCTTTTAAAATATTCTAAAGTTTGATTATAAGTTTTTATATCAATTGGTTTTCCATATTCAGGTTTAATAATTTCGAGATACCAAGCCGAAAAATCATCCCAGAATAATTTATAAACAGTCATTAATGCTTCTGATAGACGAAAATCATCAAATTGTTTGTTCAGAATAGTTGTAGCTTCACTAATTTTTGCATCTAACCATTCTACAGCTATTTTAGAATGTTCGGGTTGTGGAATATTTGCGTCTGTTTTCCAATTTTTCAATAATCTAAAAGCATTCCATATTTTATTTGCAAAATTTCGTCCTTGTTCTGGAAGAGAATCATCATAAAGCAAATCACCACCAGCAGGAGCACAAAGCAACATACCAACTCTCACTCCGTCAGCACCATATTTATCAATTAATTCAATTGGGTCGGGAGAATTTCCCAAAGATTTCGACATTTTTCTGCGAAGACTATCCCTAACAATTCCATGAAGATAAACATTAGTAAATGGTTTTTGTCCAGCGTATTCATATCCTGCAATTATCATTCGAGCAACCCAGAAAAACAAAATTTCAGGTGCTGTAACAAGGTCATTGGTTGGGTAATAATATTTGAACTCTAGATTTTCAGGATTTAAAATTCCATCAAAAACTGAAATGGGCCACAACCAAGAAGAAAACCAAGTATCAAGCACATCGTCATCTTGACGTAAATCTGAAATTTTTAAATTTGGATTACCTGTTTTTTCAATAGCCTTTTTCAAAGCTTCTGAATCGCTTTCAGCAACAACAAACTCATTGGAATTTGGCAAATAATAAGCAGGAATTCTATGTCCCCACCACAATTGACGACTAATACACCAATCTCTTACATTATCCATCCAATGGCGATAAACATTTTTAAATTTTGCAGGAATAATATTTATTTCGCCATCTTCAACAGCTTTAATTGCAGGCTTTACCAAATCTTCCATTTTCAAAAACCATTGCATAGAAAGTTTTGGTTCAATTACTGAATTTGTACGCTCAGAACGTCCTACTTTATTAGTATAATCTTCTATTTTTTCTAATAAACCAAGTTCTTTTAATTTTTTAACAGAAAGTTCACGAGCAACAAATCTATCTTCTCCCACAAACAATTCAGCAGCTTGATTTAAAGTTCCATCATCATTAAAAATGTCGATAAAATCTAAATTATGGTCAATTCCAATTTGATAGTCATTAATATCGTGAGCAGGTGTAATTTTTAGGCAACCAGTACCAAATTCCATATCAACATAAGAATCAAAAATTACTGGCACTACCCTATCCAACATTGGAACAATTACCTTTTTGCCTTTTAAATGTGTAAAACGAGGGTCATCAGGATTTACGCAAACGGCAGTATCTCCTAAAATAGTTTCAGGACGAGTAGTTGCAACAACTAAATAATTATCTTCGCCTTGAATTTTATATTTTACATAATAAAGTTTTGAATTTTCTTCTGTATAGATAACTTCTTCGTCAGAAACTGCGGTTTTTGCTTCTGTATCCCAGTTTACCATTCTAACTCCACGGTAAATCAAGCCTTTTTCGTACAAATCCACAAAAACTCTAATTACAGATTTTGAACGAGTTTCGTCCATAGTGAAACAAGTTCTATCCCAATCGCAAGAAGCACCAAGTTTTTTTAATTGTTCAAGAATTATACCTCCGTGTTTTTCAGTCCAATCCCAAGCATGTTCTAAAAACTCTTCACGAGATAGAGTGTTTTTATCTATACCTTCTGACTTTAGTTTTGCCACCACTTTTGCTTCTGTAGCAATAGATGCATGGTCAGTTCCAGGAACCCAAACAGCATTTTTCCCTAACATTCTAGCTCTACGCACCAAAACATCTTGAATAGTATTATTCAACATATGTCCCATATGCAAAACTCCTGTTACATTTGGTGGTGGAATAACATTTACATAAGGCTCTCTATCATCGGGTTCGGAATGAAAATAATTATTATCTATCCAGTATTGATACCATTTTTTCTCTATATCCCTAGCTTCGTATTTCGCAGGTATTTCTTTCATAAACTAAAATTTTCAAATTGTGCAAAAATAAGCAATTTCAATTGAATGTTAAAAAAAATCTGTTAAAAAAGGCTGACGCGTCTGTCGCTTGCTTTCAACAGCCTTGTTGCTCGCTCCAACACCCATGATGCTCGCTCGGATTTAACTTCGTTGAGCTCGCATGGCTCGGTTGTAATCCGAGTGCTTAGTCTATAGATTTTATTTAATTATCCATTGCCATGCAGGAATGGCTTTTATGGTTAAATTGTCTTTTTTAAAAATGTCAGTTTGATTTTGTGTAATGATATATGCTTCAGTTTTATTGAAATATATCATAGCTTCAAACAATCCATTAACTTCTCGGTCAATATTTAAACTGTTAATTTCTGCACATACTTGATATAGCTCATTGGGCATTCCTCTGTCGGTGGCAATAAAATCGCACTCACCATTGCCTTGAAAATAAAAAACTTCTTTTCCAAGTCTTCTTAATTGCAGATAAACTATATTTTCTAAAATATGTCCCTCGTTAGGCGAAAAAGCAATTTTATTTTGATGATAAATTCCTAAATCTAACACATAGATTTTTTGTGGATTTCGTAACTGTTTTTTTAACGAATAATCATATAAAGGCACAAACTCAATTAAATACGCATCTTTAAGATAGGAAAAATAATCTAAAATAGTGGTACTTGATTTTATGCCAAACATACCTTTCAAACTATTTGCAGAGGCTAAATTACCAATATTCGACAATAAATAAACCGCTAATTGTCGCAATGAATTTACATCGCGGATATTATATCTTATTGCAATATCTCTTATTAAAATATCGTCAAACAAATCATTCAAGTATTTATTGTAATTGGTACGCAAATAATCAGGCATACCACCTTTTTGTGCATATTCTTTAAATGAATCTTCGTTTGGATTTAATTTTTTAAATTTTAAAAACTCCAAATAAGAAAACGGAAATAGTTCTGTCGAAAAATGTCTTCCAGTTAGGTGAGTGCCGAGTTCTTTACTAAGCAAAGACGCATTTGAACCCGTAATATAAACCAAAAACTCTTCTCTAAGCAATTGATTTACAAAAATCTCCCAGCCTTTAACAATTTGTATTTCATCAAAAAATAAAACTTTAGTCTTACGAGCAATTATTTCGGTATATAAACGCTCCAAATCACTGCTTTCTATACCAGCCAAACGTGGGTCTTCAAAATTTAGGAACAAGCCTTCGGTTGGGAAAAATTGCTTTTTAATTTGCAATTGAAGAGTGCTTTTACCACATCTTCGTATGCCAGAAATAATACTTGCAAATCCACTTGCTTGCGGTACCTGATGCAATAATTCTCGCTCAATTCCTGTGCTTTTTAATTTAAAACTCAGTTGCTGACTGTCAATTACTGATGAAAATATTTTTTGTGTTATCATAACTAATCTTTTACCATTGCAAATGTAAGATATTTTTCATTACAAATGAAAGAAATTTAAAGTTTTTTTTAAAAATTAATTATTTTTCGATATAAATAATCTTATGACTGCTCACGTTTGCTCCTAACACCCATTACGCTCGCTCGGATTTAACTTCGTTGAGCTCGTCCTGCGGACTTCGGTTGCAATCCGAGTGCTTGGTAATGTTACACCCGGATTACAAGTCCGAACGAGCGTGGTTGTATTCTTAAGAATACAATTTCAACAACAAATTGTATTTTTTAAAATACAATACCAATTTTTCTGATTTGATGTGCAATAAATTAAAATTTGTATAGATAAGATACTGCGCATGCGCAGTATCTACCATACTGCTAATTTATTGAATTACAAACGTTTAACTGAATTTTAATAAAAAATTGCGTCTTTATGAACTTTACGAACTTTAAAAACTTTTTAACTGAACTATTGTGTTGCCCTTGCGGGCAAGGCTTTTGATGGGACAACTACCGTAGGCTGCGCCTACGGTTAATCACATGTTGTCCTACGGACAAGCCTTTGATGGTCTTGTGCTGTTCTTCGGACAACTAACATCAAAGCGAGCAGAGTGAGCTTGCGAACTCTGCGAAGCAACCCCAAGCGAGCAAAGCGAGCCATAATTATCAATTTTCTAAGGAACGAGTGCAGAACCAAACTTGTTTGAACTCTGCCGAGAGACGACAGAAAATGTAGCGAAGCTAAATTATCAATTATCAATTATCAATTCCTCCCAGTAGTTTGCCCACGATTTCTCAACAACATCAGCATTTGTAATTTTAATGCCATTTTCGGAATTTAAACCTAAAATACTAAAAGCCATAGCCATTCTGTGGTCGCCGTTTGAGTCTAGGACTGCAAAATTTGCTTGCTGCTCTCCCTGAATTATCATTGTATCGCCATCAATTTGTAAAGTTATGCCTGCTTTAGCCAATTCTTTCTGTAAAACCTCGGCACGAGAGCTTTCTTTATTTTTTAGTCGAGATATTCCATGAATTATTGACTTTCCCTTTGCAAAAACAGCTAAAATCACAATGGCAGGAATTAAATCTGGACAATTTGTTGCATCAAACTCAAAAGAATTTACACGCGACTTAAATATTTTTAATACGGAATTTTTCCATTTATACATCACTCCTGCTAAATCGAAAACTTCTAAAATTGCTTTATCAGCCTGCAAAGAATATTGATTTAAACCTTTTACTTTAATATCTTGTATTAAAGTTCCTGCAACCAAAACATTTGAAATTCCCGACCAATCGCCTTCAATTTCAAATTTATAGTCGTCTAAAGCTAATCGTTTTGGATAAATTTTAAAATTACAAGTCTCGCCATATTCGTCAATAAGCTGAAAACCAAACCTTTGCAGAGTATCAACTGTCATTTGCATATATTTTATACTAACAGCATTTTCAACTTTCAAAACCGAAGGCTCAGGCAAACAACTCAAAGCCATTAGCAAACCCGAAACTAATTGAGAGGAATTTTTTCCATCAATTTTATAATCCCCAGCTTTTAGCTCACAATCATAAAAATTAAATGGAAAATTATTGTTATCTGAACTAAAATTAAAGCCAAAATCGCTTAAACTTTTGTAATCTTCATAAATATTTCTATTTAGCAAACTTCCCGATGCTTTTACAATAAAATTTTTGTACAAAACCGCTGCAACAGGCACAAACAACCTTGCACACAAACCTGATTCACCACAATCTAAAGTTGGGATATAGTCATCTGAAAACTGTTTTCTTTTTTTAATAATTAATTTATTATTTTTTATAATAAAATCACAGCCCAAAGTTTTTATAATATTTCTTGCAGCAACTACATCAGCACTATTTCCGAAGTTTTTTAAAACAGTTTTTTCGCCTGTAAGCAAGGATAATGCTAAAAATCTTTGCTCGTAAGATTTTGATGCCGAAGCGGTGATTTCTCTATTAAAAGATTTAGGCTTTATAAAAATTTCCATACACAAAATTAAGATTTTAAGGCTTTAATAATATCCTTAAATTCAGTTTTTACAATCAAAGGCTCACCAATATTTGTTAAAAACACAAAATTTATCATATCTCCCGTTTTTTTCTTGTCTTTCACAAGCAAATCAATATGTTCTTGCCTAATTTCACATTTATAGTCTGAAATAAATTTTGAAATTAAATTTTCTGCTATTTCAATTAAAGATTTGTCGGCATATTCAAGTTTTACTGAAATTTTTATTTCTTCAACAATTCCTTTTGCCACAGCAATTCCATGAGGAATATTTTCAATAATTTCTATGCTATGTCCTATTGTATGTCCGAAATTTAAAATATGCCTTAATCCAAAATCATTAGTATCTTCTTCAACAATTTTAGCTTTAATTCCTATACATTTTTTAATTATAGAACTCAGAACTTCAGGCACTTGATTAAAAATATTTTCAACATTTTCGTTTAAATATTCTACCAAATCCATGTCGCTTATCAAAGCATATTTTATCACTTCTCCCAAGCCACTTTTATAATCGTCTTCGGGCAAAGTTTTTAAAACTCTTGCATCGCAAATCACAAATTCTGGTTGAATAATGCTTCCAATATAATTTTTATAATTATTAAAATTCACTCCATTTTTTCCACCTATAGCTGCATCAACTTGAGCTAACAAAGTTGTTGCAACAAAGCCAAAACTTGCTCCTCGCATAAATATTCCTGCAACAAATCCAGTAATATCACAAACCATTCCACCACCAAAACCAATAATTAAAGTTCTCCTATCTGCCTCAAACTCAATAAGTTGCTCAATAATTTTTTCTACAGTTTTCAAAGTTTTATTTTCTTCTCCTGATTTTATCACAATACATTTTTGATTTTCAAATGCATCAGGATAAAGAGCATACAAAACATCGTCTGTAATTACGACCAATTCACGTTCTTGAGCTAATTCTTTGTAATAATTGTAATCAGCATTTACGTATATATTAGTGGAACTTGAAGTTTTAACTTTATAATTCTTTACAATCATTGGTATTTATATTTATTGGGTAAGAAAAAATTTCATATTTTGATTTTGCGTAATCTAAAGAAGAAGCGTTGTAATGCCACCACTCGGTTTTAGAAATATAAAAACCTGCTTCAGCCATTACAGACATTAACAAATTTCGATTTTTGTATTGTTCTTCGCTAAGCTCGCCATTTTGATAAAATTTTTCGGTATTGCTTGGATATGCTTTTTCGCCAAAATAATCGAAATCTGTTCCCATATCTAAAACTTCGCCAAACTCGTTTACAATGCTAATGTCTAAAGCCATTCCAAAATTATGAATTGAGCCTTTTTGTGGATTTGCAACATACCAATGCTTTTTTGCAGGTTCAACTTTCACAGAATCCCACATCAATTGCTGAGACTCAACACTACGCAAAGCATCATAAATTATAAATGTATAGCCCGGTTTTTGGTTTTGTAAAATTTTATAAGCTTTTTCAAGTTTTAAATAACATTCGTATCGAACAAAAGCATTCTGCAACTCGCCATAAAAATCAAAGCCAAGAAAATTATCATCGTTAGAATATTTTAAGTCAACAAGAATTTCGGGCAAAGAGTCTGTAATTTTAATATATCCAAGTTCTGAAATATAATTTTCGGCTTCATTTATAATTTCAACTTCTTCAACAACCAATTCTGTGGAATCAATTACTTCAATTTCGCTTTCTGAAACCTTGGCTTTGGTTTTTTGCTCATCGCCTCTGGGAGAACAATTATAGAAAATTGTTAAAAAGCCTAAAACAATCAGTAAAATATTATTTTTTGTAAACATCTAAAAATTATATCTTTGTAAATGTAAAATTAATAAAAAATTTAAAGAAATGAAAAAATCTATCATCTTTATTATTCTTGCAGTTTTTTTTGCGAGTGAATTTGCTTTTTCTCAAACAAAAAATTTAACTATAGACGAAGCAGTTGTTGGTGTTTATAGAGAATTATATCCCGAATATATTAGAGGTTTAAACATCAGACCTGCAAGTAAAGAATTTAGTAAAATCGTAGAAAAAGAACTTATTTTAACAAGTTTTGATTTAAAAAACGAAAGTGTTTTAATAAATTTAGATAACTTAAATAATGCTTTAAGCAAAATTGAAAAAGATAGTTTAAAATCACTCCCTCAATATAAGTGGTTGAGTAAAAATACTTTAAGATTTTTTGTAAGAAATAATATTTTTGATTATGATGTTTCTAAAAAGCAAATTACTTTTTATTTTGCTCTCAGCGATGATTTTGAAAACATAGATTTTTGTGAGGAAAATAAAAAAGCAGCTTTCACTCAAGATAACAATCTTTCGATAATTGATTCAGAAGGAAATATTCTTAAAGTTAGCAATGAGGAAAACAAAGATATAGTTTTTGGACAAACTGTTCATCGCAACGAATTTGGAATTGAAAAAGGAACTTTTTGGTCGCCAAAAGGAAATTTCTTAGCTTTTTATCGCAACGACCAAACTATGGTAACTGATTATCCACGTGTAAACACAAATGCGAGAATTGCCGAAGCCACTCCTTTTAAATATTGCATGGCTGGAATGAAAAGCGAAGAAGTTACACTTGGAATTTACAATGTGAAAACACAAAAAATAAATTATATAGAAACTGGCGAACCAAAAGAACAGTTTTTAACAAATATTGCTTGGAGTCCTGACGAAAAACATATTTACATTGCTGTTCTGAACAGAGGACAAAATCACATGAAACTCAACAAATACGATATTGAAACTGGGAAATTTGTAAAAACTCTTTTCGAAGAAAAACACGAAAAATATGTTGAGCCTTTGCACCCAATGGTTTTCTTACCTAATGACCCAAGCAAATTTATTTGGCAAACTCGTAAAGATGGATTTTCTCACCTATATTTATATAATGACAATGGACAAGAAATTTCGCAAATTACAAAAGGAAATTTTGAAGTTCAGCAAGTTTATGGTTTTACACCAAATGGAAAAGACATCTTAATAAATGCAAATAAAGAGACTCCTATAGATTTTGATATTTATAGAGTGAATATTGCCAGCGGTGCAATGATAAGAATTAGTCAAAATCCTGGTTCGCATAGAGCAATTATTGCTGAAGATTATTCCTATTTGATTGATAATTACTCAAGTACAACTGTTCCAAACGAGTATGTAATTTATGATTTAAAGGGCAAAAAAATAAATACAATATTAAGTTCCAAAAATCCATTAGAAGATTACAATCTTGGCGAAATGAAAATTTCTACACTTAAAGCAAATGATGGAAAAACTGATTTATATTACAGAATAATTCTACCACCTGACTTTGATGCAAGTAAAAAATATCCTGCAATAATTTATGTCTACGGCGGACCTCATGCTCAACTTGTTGAAAACAGATGGCTTGGCGGAGCTGCTGGCTGGGACTACTATATGGCTCAAGAAGGATATATAATGTTTACTCTCGACAATAGAGGCTCGGCAAATCGTGGTTTAGAGTTTGAAAATATTATTTTCCGCCAATTAGGAAGTGTAGAAACTCAAGACCAAATTACAGGATACGAATATTTAAAAAGTCTTGGCTACGTTGACACAGAAAGAATTGGAGTTCATGGCTGGAGTTACGGTGGTTTTATGACAACTACTTTAATGACTGAACATGCAGATATTTTTAAAGTTGGTGTTGCTGGCGGACCAGTAATTAATTGGGAATTATACGAAATTATGTATGGAGAAAGATATATGGACACTCCCGAAGAAAATCCTGAAGGCTATGCTCAATCAAATCTTTTAAACAAAGTTGATAAACTTACCGGCAGACTAATGCTAATTCATGGTGCCGTTGACCCAGTTGTTGTTTGGCAACATTCCTTAAACTTCCTTAATAAATGTATTGAGAAAAAAGTTTTAGTTGACTATTTTGTATATCCAAGCCACGAACACAATGTAAGAGGATATGATAGAATACATTTGATGAGAACTGTTACAAGATATTTTAAGGATAATTTATAAATTCAGTTAAAAGTTAAAAGTTAAAAGTTAAAAGTGGCTGACGCGTCTAATGCTTCGCAGAGTTCGCAAGCTCACTCTGCTCGCTACAACCACCTATGTTGCTCGCTCCTACACCACTAATGCTCGCTCGGATTTGTAATCCGAGTGTAACATTACCAAGCACTCGGATTGCAAATCCGAGCGAGCGGAGATAGTAATAAAAATTTCCGTCTTTATGAACTTTAGAAACTTTAAAAACTTTTAACTGCTCGTTTTACGTTTATCT
>DAONZU010000020.1:0-28348 GCA_035406965.1 Bacteroidales bacterium | reverse complement strand
ATGCAAAATTAATAAAAATCATATACCTAACAAAAATCATTGATAAATATCAATAAAAATTATCAAAACAAATCAAGTATAAAATTAGCTATATTCCAAACTTTATTTTAACTTTACATCGTTAATTAAAAAAAATAAACCATAGTGGTTTTATAGTAAATATTTAAAAATTTATAAAAATGAACGTAGAAAAATTCATGAGTGACCTGGAACAAAGACATCCAGGAGAAAAAGAGTATTTGCAAGCTGTGCATGAAGTAGTAGAATCAGTTAAAGAAGTTTATGAAAAACATCCTGAGTTTGCTGCTGCCGGCATTTTGGAACGCATTGTTGAACCAGACAGAGTTTTTACTTTCCGCGTTGCATGGGTTGACGATAAAGGAAAAGTTCAAACAAACATAGGTTACAGAGTTCAATTTAACGGTGCAATTGGTCCATACAAAGGTGGAATCAGATTTCACAAAGCTGTAAATCTTTCGATGTTGAAATTTTTAGGATTCGAGCAAACTTTTAAAAATGCTTTGACAACACTTCCTATGGGTGGTGGTAAAGGTGGTTCTGATTTTGACCCTGTTGGAAAATCAAATGGTGAAATCATGCGTTTTTGCCAAGCTTTTATGTGGGAATTATGGCGTTGCTTAGGCAAAGACACTGACGTTCCTGCAGGAGACGTTGGCGTTGGAGCACGCGAAGTTGGTTTTATGTACGGTATGTACACAAAACTTGCTCGCGAATATAACGTAGGAGTTTTTACTGGTAAAGGTATTAACTGGGGTGGTTCAAAAATTCGTCCAGAAGCAACTGGCTACGGAGCTTTATATTTTGTTGACCACATGTTAGCAGCAGCTGGTAAAGACATAAAAGGTAAAACTGTTGTTTGCTCAGGTTTTGGAAACGTTGCTTGGGGTGCTTCACAAAAAGCAAAAGAACTTGGAGCAAAAGTTATAGGTATTTCTGGACCTGATGGCGTTTGCCACATTCCTGATGGTATGACAGACGAAATGAACGCTTATATGTTAGAACTAAGAGCTTCTAACAACAACGTTGTTGCACCAATGGCTACTAAATTTAAAGGCGTTACTTTCACACCTGGTAAAAAAGCTTGGAGCATAAAATGTGATATAGCTCTTCCATGTGCATTCCAAAATGAGTTAGACGGTAATGATGCAAAAGAATTACTCAAAAACGGAGTTATGTTAGTTGCAGAAGTTTCTAACATGGGCTGTACACCTGAAGCAATTCACGAATTCCAAAAAGCAAAAATTATGTTTGCTCCTGGAAAAGCTGTAAATGCTGGTGGAGTTGCAACTTCAGGTCTTGAAATGACCCAAAATGCTATGCACCTATCTTGGAGCGAAAAAGAAGTTGATGACAGACTTCACGAAATTATGCAAAGCATACACGAAGCATGTGTTACACACGGAACTGAAAAAGATGGTTATATAAACTATGTGAAAGGTGCTAACATCGCTGGTTTCATGAAAGTTGCTCGCGCAATGGTTGAACAAGGAGTTGTTTAAACTCAATATAATACTTAATGTGTAAAAAATGAGTTGGCTGAGCTTAGGCAAAGCCAACTTTTTTTATTTTATCGCAAAAACATTTCAAACATTTTTTTCTTAAATCCTTCGATTTTTGACTGTGGATAAGTTTTGTTAGAATGTAAATAATCTAAAGCAAAGCCTTTTAATATCGAAATAAATAAAGTAATCTCGATATCAGGCTCTTTAAAACGTTCTGAAAAATACCTATTTATTAATCTTTGCGTTTTTTCCATCTGCTCACTGTAAGAATCATTTACAAGCAAATCAAATATTTCGCTTTTAACAGACAACTGAAAATACAATTTCCAATAAAGATGATTTTGTTCAACTAATTGAAAATAAGAAGATAAAAAATCTCGCATTTCTTCTGTAGTAATTTCATCATCGTGGTTAGGATTCATTAAATCCATAATTATTCTGATAAAATCTTCGAAAATTGCACGTAACAAAGCTTCTTTGCTATCAAAATAATTATACATCAAACCCTTTGATATTTTCGCTTCCTTAGCTATCATACTTATAGAACTAGCATGATACCCCTTGTTAGCAAAAAGATTTAATGCTGTATCAATAATGAGCTTTTTTTTATCTGCTCGTATTTCTTTAAACTGACCCGATGTTTTTGGCGACATTTTTTTTAATTGAACGATTGGTCAAAGATAAACTATTTTAATTTATTTTAAAAATTAATTTTAAAATTATGCTTTTGCTAAAACTGCTATACTTAACTTTAAATTTTCTACAGACAATAAAATTTCCCCACAGGCTTCAATTGTAGAACCTGTAGTAACTACATCATCAACAAGCATCACGTGTTTACCTACAAGTTCAGAAGCATTGTTTAACAAAAATTTTCCCGAAACATTTGCCCACCTCTCTTCTTTTGTCATTTTTGTTTGTGTTACAGTTTCTTTAGCTCTAACAAGATTATCCACAACAAGCGGAATTTTTGTAATTTGTGAAATGCCCTGTGCTATCATCTCACTTTGATTGTAACCTCTTTGTTTTTTACGTTTTTCATGCAAAGGAACAGGGATTAAAAAATCTATATCCAAAAAATTATTAGACTTTAACATTTGTCCTCCAAGCTCTCTTCCTAAAACAATTCCTATTTCTGGTTTATTTTTATATTTCAAACTATGTAATAATTTTCTAAATCTACTTCCTTTGTGAAATGTAAATAAAGCTGTGCCTCTTTCAATTTTTAACCTTCCTGCAAATAATTCAGTGATTGGATTTTCAATAAATTCGCAATAATCTGTTCGTGGCAAATCGTAAAGACATTTAAAACAAATTATTCCTTCATTCTTATTTAAAGCCACGCCACACGCCTCGCATGTATGAGGATATAATAAAAACCAAAAATCTTCGATATATGTTTTTAAAAATTTCAAAAAGTTTTTGTATTTTAGATTTATTGTAAATATAGGTTTATTTTTGTAATAAAAAATTAAAAAAATGATTTTTAGAACTATAATAGAAATTCCAAAATTTGATTTTGATATTTCACATTCTGATGCTTGCGTGTTTTCAGGTTCATGCTTTGCCGAAAATATTGGTAAAAAATTATTTGATAATAAATTTAATGTTTCTGTAAATCCAACAGGAATACATTATAATCCAATTTCTCTCGCTAAGTCTGTTAACATGGCTATTACCTCAAAGCAAATTACTGAAAATGAAGTATTTAAAGTAAATTCTTTGTTCAATCATTTTAGTTTCCACTCTCAGTTTTCCAACATAGATAAAACTCAAGCCATAGATAATTTTAATAAGGCAATTCAAACTTTTAATAAAGCTCTTACTAAGTCAAAATATTTTTTCGTAACATTCGGAACTTCATTTGTTTACAAACTTAAAGAAAATAATGAGATAGTTTCCAATTGTCATAAACTGCCTGAAAAAGTATTTGTTAGAGAATTTTTATCATCACAAGAAATTGTTGAAACTTGGATAAATTTAATTAAAAATTTAAAAGAAATTAATCCCGAAATTAAACTAATTTTTACTGTAAGTCCTATCAGACACCTAAAAGACGGTGCAATACAAAATCAACAAAGCAAAGCTAATTTAATTATAAGTGTCAAAAACATTATTGAAAATACAGACTGCTGTTTCTATTTTCCTGCTTACGAAATAATAAATGATGAATTAAGAGATTATAGATTTTATGCAGAAGATATGATTCACCCCTCTAAGACAGCAATTGACTATATTTACCAAAAGTTTTCAAATTCATTTTTTTCGATAAAAACACAAAATATAAATAAACAAATTGAAAAAATTATTTCAGCCTATAATCATAAAGTTTTTAACCCAAATTCTGAAGCACATAAAAAATTTTGTTTAAATATTTTGAAAGATATAGATAACTTGAAAAGACAGGGTATTAATCTTGATTTTGCTAATGAAATAAAGTATTTTCAGTCATTTTTTAAATAATAAACTATATTTCGAGAACATTCCGCATAGATTTTTGTTAATAAAAATTCATTGATAATACAATAATTTGTATTATTTTTGTTAAAATTAAAAATTACTAATTAAAATAAAAAAATTATGAAAAGAATTTTATTAATAAGTTTAGCTGTAATATTTAGCAGCACAATTTTTGCTCAAAAGATTGAAGTAAGAGAAGTAACAGGAAAATTCCGTAATGGAAATCAAAATGCCTTATCTACTTTTGTATATCACAGTAATATAAAAACTGTACAAAAAGAATTTCAAAATTTACTAAAATCTTACAAAGGCAAAGTCTCTACAAAAAAACGCGAAATGTTTGGCGATGATTTACTAATTACTTCGGTAAGCAACAACACTTTAGATGTTTATGCTTATTTTGTTGACACAAAAGATGGAGCTATTGAAGTAGTTGCAGGTTTTGACTTAGGCGGTGCTTATTTATCTTCTTCTATGCACCAAGAGCAATATGCAAGAGTTGCTCAAATTATGAGAGAGTTTGCATTAAAAATTACTGAAAAAGCTTATGCAGATTTCCTTAAAGGCGAAGCTAAAGATTTAAAATCTGCAACTAAAGCTCACGAAAAAATGGTAAAAGAAAAATCAAAACTTGAAAAACAAAATCAAGATTACAAAAAGAGAATTGATCAAAATGAAAAAACTATAGAAAAGTTAGGCAAACAAATTGAAGAAGATGCTACAAGACTAAAAGAAATGACAACTGAGTATGAAAAACTTAAAAAAGCAGAATCGAAAATTAAATAAACATTAAAATAAAAAATAAAAAAACTTGTCCAAAACGACAAGTTTTTTTTTGAAATTAACCAAAGGTGGCATCTCATAAGTGTCAAACTGCTAACCTGAGTTATTGTGTTGCCCTTGCGGGCAAAGCTTTTGATGGTCTTGTGCTGTCCTTCGGACAACTAACACGCTCGATTGGATTTGTATAGTGTAAACGGCGCATGCGCCGTCTCTACTATACTGCATAATTTATTGAATTTCAAACGTTTAACTGAACTTTTGTGGACGCGTCAGCCACTTTTAACTTTTAACACTTCAACTACGTTCAGTGCATCGCTTTTAACTTTTAACTGATTTAAACAGTCATTATTTCTTTTTCTTTGTTATCGATAACGACATCAACTTTTTTAATAAAATCTTCGTGAGTTTTATGGACTTCTTGCTCTGCCATTTTAGCTTTATCTTCTGACAAACCGTCTTTTTTCATTTTTTTAAACTCTTCAATAGCATCTCTTCTTTGATTTCTGATAGCAATTTTTGCATTTTCACCAAGAGCTTTTGTTTGTTTTACTAATTGCAAACGTCTTTCTTCTGTTAGTGGTGGCACCATAATACGAATAACTTCGCCGTTATTAGCTGGATTAAAACCAAGATTTGCTGCTAAAATTGCTTTTTCAATAACTGGAATAACGGTTTTATCCCAAGGTTGAATAAAAATTGTTTTCGCATCAGGACATGTAACATTTGCTACTTGTGAAATAGGCGAAACAACTCCATAATAATCAACTCTAACACTATCCAACATTGCAGGACTTGCTTTTCCTGCTCTAATTTTTGATAATTCTTTTTCTAAATGTTCAACCGCAGCTGACATTCCTTCTTCTGCTGTTTCAATATATAATTCTAAATCTTCCATATTCTTAGTCATTTTTTTATTAAAGTTCCTATTTTTTCTCCACTCATAAGTTTTTCTAAATTCCCTTTTATATCCATGTTAAATACAATCACAGGCATATTATTTTCTTTACATAAAGTAAATGATGTTAAATCCATTACTTTTAAATTTTTGTCATACACTTCATCAAAACTTATTGAATCAAATTTTGTTGCCTTAGGATTTTTTTCCGGGTCATCGGTATAAACTCCATCAACTCGTGTTCCTTTTAAGAAAACGTCTGCTTCAATTTCAATTGCACGTAAAGCAGAAGCAGTATCTGTAGAAAAGTATGGATTTCCTGTACCTCCAGCAAATATACAAATAAAATTTGAATTTAAAGCTTCAATTACCTTAGGTTTTGCAAACTTTTCGCCAATAGAAGCTATGCTTATTGAAGTAAAAAGTTTAGTTTTAACACCTAAAGATTCTAAAGCCGACTGTAATGCAAGAGAATTTATAACAGTTGCCAACATTCCCATTTGGTCGCCTTTAACTCTGTCGAAGCCCTTTGCAGCACCGGACAAACCTCTAAAAATATTTCCTCCACCAATTACAATTCCTATTTGAATTCCTTTTTTAGAAATAGTTTTTATTTGTTCAGAATAATCTAACAAACGACTTTCGTCTAAGCCTTGCTTCTTTTCTCCCGCAAGGGACTCACCACTAAGTTTTAATAATATTCGTTTATATTCCATCATTAAAAATGAATTTGTTTACAAAAATAAACAATTTAATGTTAAATAAAATATTTAATCCATATAAATTATATGAAAACAAGATTATATATTTGTAGCAAATGTTAAATATGAACGGGTTGATTTATAATAAAAGTGATGCTGAAAGGTTTTTAATATTAAAATCTTTTTACGAAAAACAGGAGCAAATCATTGATAATGACACAAATGCAGGCGAAGTTCTAAGTGCAAGAATTGAAAAACACTATAACATTTTTGAAAAACTAAAAGCTTACGAAAGTTTTGTTAGAGAGCAAAAAGAAAAAGAAGACAAAGAGTTTAAAGAACTTTTTAATAAGGCTAAAATTTTTGTTGTTCATTATTTTCAGGCTTTATACATGGCTATTGAACGTGGAGAACTTAGTCCTCAAACTGCAAACTACTACGGATTAAACTTTCCATTCGAGATTCCAAACCCTAAAAAGCCTGAAAACTTACTTAAAATAGCAGAAGATTTATTTAATGCAGATGCTGCAAGAATTGCTGCTGGTGGAAAATATTTTTCAAATCCATCACTTGGTGCAGTAAGAGCTTGGGTAGAAAAATTTAAAGAAGCATGGCTATTTAGAAATAGTAAACTAAAATCAAATAAAGCAGAAGTTGAGAACATTGAGAATATTCGTAAAGATAGCGACAAACTTATTTACGAACTTTACGAACTTTTAGACAAGCATTTAGAAGATCTTGATATTATTGAAAAAGCTAAAATATTCGCTGAATACGGATTAATAATCCAAACTTATGAAGAAAATACTGATACACCTATTAATAATATAAATGAAAGGAAAAGAGCTCTAAAAGCAGAAGTAAACCAACTAACTTTTGATTTTGTTTTTCCTGAGAATTAATCTTTCAAAAGTTCATCTAAATATCCTGCTAAAATCTTGGTTTGATTTTCCACAGTATATTGTTCAATATTTTCAACATTTAAAATGTTTTTATTTTGCAAAAATTTATCAAAAACTTCCAACAAAAACTTTTTAATCCCCTCATAATCATCATATTCGAAAGAGCTTCCTGTATTTGTTGTTTTAATAATATTCGAAACATCGCTACCCTTAGGACCTAAACACAATATTGGTCGTTTTGCTCTTAAATTTTCAAACAACTTTCCAGGAATTCTGCCTTTTGCATTATCGGCGATATTTAGAGGTAAAAATAAAACTTGTGCTTTTCGTGTTAATTCAATTGCTTGCGGTCGCGAAATATTTCCAAAAGCTATGTAATTATCTTCCAAACCTGCTTCTATAATCATTTCTTTAATCGCATAATCGACAGTGCCTGCAAATTTTAATTTTAAATGTTTCCCAAATTCTGGATTTTCTTTCTTTAAATCACCCAAAAGTTTTATAAAAGTAGTTGGTCGTCTGTCGTATCCAAGTTGTCCTGCATGAATAATGCTAAAATCTGAATCTAATTCTGGCTCGTCTGTTTTAAAATCATCTTCATCATATCCCCAATAAATTACGTCAACATTTTTTGCACCAATTCCTTCCAAATCCCTTTTCCAAGTTGGACTTACAATTGTTGTTTTAGTAGCAGTTTTAAAAGCTTCTTGCTCTAATTTATGATGAATTTTGTCGGCTCTTTTTCCGATTTTTAGCATTTCGTAATAATCAACTTGTGTCCAAGGGTCTTGAAAATCCATAAGCCATGGAATTTTTGTTGCTTGAGACAATTTCATACCAATAACAGTGTTTGTATGTGGCGGTCCGTCAGTAAAAATGGCATCTACTGGATTTTCCTTTAAATATTTTTTCAAATATCTTACTGATGGTTTTATCCAAAATTTACGTGCATCTGGAATGAAAAAATTTCCACGCACCCAAATAGCAAAATTATCAATCTTGCTTAATTTTCTATCCCTAACATACACAGGGTTTGCTGAATCGTTTTTTTTACGTCCCGAAATCTTTTTAAAAATGTCAAAAGGTTCAAAAATTTTAGTTTTTAAAACAGTTACATTTTCAGGAATATGTTGAAAATTTGACTCGTCAAAATATGGATACTGAGCATTTTTTGGTGCATAAATTACAGGTTTCCAGCCAAAATTTTGCAAATATTTTGCAAACTTAAGACAGCGATGCACTCCTATCCCACCCGATGGGGGCCAATAATAAGATATTATTAAAACTTTTTTCACAGAACAAAATTAATAGTATTTGTAAGAAATTACAAAAAAAACATGTTTTTATTCAAAAATTTGTGAAGGATAAAAAAAACCATTATACTCTTTTGCTGAATATATGTAAGCTCCGGCAGGTTCGATGCACAGAATTTCGCCTTTTTGTATTGATTTTGGTAATTTTACTGAGTAAGAAAAAACATCGTGAGAATCACAAGTTGGTCCACACACAACAAATTCTTCAAATTCTTCATTGTTATTTTGTTTTTCAGCACGAATATTATAATTTATTCCACTTAAAGTCCAGAAAAAACCTTGAAAAACTCCAGCATCAATAAATACCCATTTTTTATCTTTACGTTTAATAATTTCAATAATTTTTGTGTGTAAAATTCCTGCATAAGCTACTAAGAAAGAACCTGGTTCAGTAATTAGTTTAATATTTTCGCCACGCCATTTGTTTAAATATGGTAAAATTATTTTTGAAATTTCTTTTAAATTTTCTTTTCCATCATTCTTATGTGCAGGAAAGCCTGAACCAATATTTATAAAATTAAAATCAGGGAATTGCTTTTTTAAATCATTTTTAATTTCATCAATATATTCAAAAACATTTCTCCAATTTTCCACATCAGCATTATTCCAACCAACATGGAAACTTATTCCCATAGGGGTTAAGCCAAAAATTTTACTTTTTTCAAACAGTTCAAACAAATCAGTTTTAGAACAGCCAAACTTTTTTGTCAAAGCCCATTCCGCACCATGATTACTAATATCTAACCTAAAATACAGTTTTGAATTTGGTGCTATTTTTGAAATTTTTTCCATTTCCACAAAACTGTCAAGTCCAAAAGTTCTTATTCCCAAATTATAAGCTTGTAAAATATGCTCATCTGCTTTTACTGGATTTCCATAAATAATATTTTGAGGCGAAACTCCAAGTTTAATCAATTTTTCGATTTCAGAAATAGCTCCAGTTTCAAAATTCAATCCTTCATCTTTCAATAAAGATAAAATTTTTATGTCAGAATTTACTTTTATTGGATAATAAATTTCCTGTTTTTTAAAACCTAAAGTTTTAGAAAAGAAGTTTAAATTATCTTTTACTGTTTTAAGCGACAGTTTGATATATGGTGTTTTATTTTCTTTCATCAAAAATTTTATTTTGCCTTGCAATAGACTCTTTATGAATCATTTGTAAAATTTTAAGCAGAAAATCTTTAGAAATATTATCAGGATTTGCATAATTTAAGCGAGATTCAATAATTGACTTCCACCTTTCTAATTGTAAAACAGTTATATTATTATCTTTTTTCAAATTACCTATTTCATCAACAAGTTTAAACCTATGTTCCAACATATCAATTAGTTGAAAGTCTATTGCATCAATTTTTTCGCGTAAATCGTTTAAGTTGTTTCTATATTCAGAAGTATCAGCGGATAATTTTCTAAAACTTAATCCAGAAATTATTTTAGCTAAAAAATCAGGTGTAATTTGTTGTTCTTTATCGCTTAGAGCCATTTCAGGTTTATAATGAGTTTCTATCATTATTCCGCACATATTCAAATTTATTGCTCTTTGAGCAATTTCAGCAATATACTCAGGTTTTCCTGCTATATGACTTGGGTCGCAAATAATTTTCACTTGCGGCAATCTGCGAGCTAGTTCAATTGGAATTTCCCAGCGAGGAATATTTCTTAAATGAGTTTTTTCGTAAGGATAAAAACCACGGTGAATCGCATACACATTTTCAATTCTTGCCGTTAAAAATCTTTCAATTGCTCCAATCCAAAGCTCTATATCTGGGTGTATAGGATTTTTAACAAAAACACTTATATTTTTTTTATCGCAAGCATCAACAATTTCTTGAACAGAAAATGGATTTGCTACAGTTCTTGCTCCAACCCAAAAAGCATTTAGTCCATGTTTTAAAATTTTTTCTACATGATTTGCACAACCTGCTTCAGTAATTGCAGGAATTTTATATTCTTTTTGTACTTTTTTAAGCCATAGCAAACCCTTGATCCCAACACCTTCAAAACTTCCTGGACGAGTTCGCGGTTTCCAAACACCAGCACGAAAAAAATCAGGTTTAACTTTTTGACTAAGTTTTTGTGCTGTTAGCAAAATCTGCTCCTCAGATTCTGCACTACATGGACCGGCTATTATTTTAAAATCCATACTCATAAGTCGCAAATATAAGCAATAAAATTAAAAAATTTTAAATCTACGATTCTTAAACATATAATTTAATTTCTAACTTTTTACAACATTTTACACTTCGCTGTTTATCAAGACATTAACTTAATTTAACAAACTGCTAATTTAATAAAAATTTCAAATAGCAAGATTATTTTCTATGAATATTGAATTATTTTAAAATAATTAAAAAAATATAACTATCTTTGCATAATCAAAGACAGATACTTTAGATTTATATAAAACTTTGATTGTTTGACAAGTGACTAAAATTATGAACATATTAATAGCAGATGATGAGATAATAAGTCATTTTTTTTATCAAGAAATTTTTGATGAAAATAAGTTTGATATTTTATTTGCTCAAAACGGTTTAGAAGCTTTAGAAATATTTAAACAAAATAAAGATAAAATTGATCTTATTCTAATGGATATGGAAATGCCTGTAATGAGCGGATATGAAGCAACTAAAGAAATTAGAAAAATTAATTCTCATGTTCCAATTTTAGCTCAAACAGCACATGCTTATAAAGAAGAATTAGATAAAGCTTTAGATATTGGTTGCAACGATTTTATTTCAAAACCAATAAAAGAAGATGAGCTTTTATCAAAAACTAAAAAACTTTTAAAAATTCAATAAAATCGATTAGCTTTGTATTTATGAAACTATTGATTTTAAATTATGAATATCCGCCTTTAGGTGGCGGTGCTGGCGTTATCACACAAAACATAGCTGAAGGATTAGCCAAGTTAGGACACGATGTGAGTGTTGTTACAACATGGTTTAAAGGCGAACAAGAAGTCGAAATAGTAAATGATAATTTAAAAATAATTAGACTAAAATCAAAAAGAAAATACTTATTTAGGTCAAACCCTCGCGAAATGCTTAGTTGGATAAGTTATGCTAAGTCGTTTTTAAAAAAACATTTAGTTACTAATAAATATGATTTATGTTTTGCAAACTTTGCATTACCTGGTGGTGAAGTAGCTTATAGTCTAAAAATGAGATTTCAATTACCTTATGTTATAATATCTCACGGACATGACATTCCATGGTTTATGCCTAAAGAAATGATGTGGTATCATGCTTTAACATATCATTGGATTAAAACTATTTGCGTACATTCAAAACGTAATTATGTGCAATCTAATGATATGAAAACTAATATAGATGCATTTTTAGGACCTAGTTTTTCACATAAAAACAAAATAATTTATAACGGTTGGGATTCCAATGTTTTTAGTCCTGATTACAGTTTAAGAAAAAAGCAATTTACAATTTTATTTCCTGGTCGATTGGTAAAACAAAAAGACCCTATGAGTTTTTTAAAAGCGATTAATATTATAAAAAATCAAATTGATGATTTTAAAGTAATTATTTTAGGAGACGGGGTTTTACGTAAAAAAATGGAAAAATTCACTAAAGCTAATGGCTTAGATAAAATTGTTGAATTTAAACTTTGGGTTAGCAAAGAAGAAATGTTATACAATTATCGCTCTGCGTCGCTCACAGTTTTGCCATCTTTAAACGAAGGTATGAGCATAGCAACATTAGAAGCATTAGCTTGTGGGCAATATCTTATAGCAACAGAGGTTAGCAATAATAAAAGTTTGATTAAGGAAGATTACAATGGCAATTTTATTGAAACGCAAAATCCAAAAGACATAGCAACAAAAATTTTAAACTTTTATAATACAAAATTTTTAAACAAGTATTTAATACCTATAGAAGATTTAAACAAGTATCATAAATTATTTGAGTGGGATAAAATAATTAAAGAATATGAGCAAGATTTGCTAAGTTTAATATAAATTTGCTCAACACCTTATTAAAACAAATGTTCTTGAATAGTATCTAATTCTATTATATCTGATGGCTTGTTAAAAATATTTGCACATGAATCCTTGTCATAATCAAAAGTATTACAAAAAACTGGTTGAGTTCCATATTTGAAAATAACCATATTAAAGTCAACTTTTTTTCTTTTAATAATTTCCTGACTATCAACGTTTTTAATCAATAAAATTTCCTTATCACAAAAATAATTTTTGATATTGGCAGCATCTAAACTAATAGCGACTTCCGAAGCTATAGAAATCATTTCTTCTAAAATTTCAGAATAAGAGTTTGGGTGTTTAATTTTTAAATCTTCAATTTCTAAACTATCGGGCCAAAAGAAAATAACACAATCTTCGGATATAACTAAAGTGTCGGATTTTTGTGTATAACTCTGAATTATAGGCTCTTCAAAATAATCATAACTATCACCTGTATCGGATTTTAATTTCAAACTATCCTTATCTTCATACTTAAGTAAAAAAACGTCTTCATCATCACCATAAGTATTATCTTTCTTTGACTTTTCTGCTGAATTAGTACAAGAAATCAGTAATGAAATTATAATAACAGATGAATAATATAGCCGTTTCATATTTAGTTAAAAATTAACTTTTACAAAGTTATTATAAATTATTGATATTTTAACAATTAAAATAATGTTTGAAAATATAAATTCAGTTTTTATAAAATTTTATGTTAGATAACAATTTGAGATATTTTTTGAGTTTTTGCATTGCATTTTTACATATTTTTTTGTAAATTTGCTAAAATTGAAATTTATGATTAATATTAAACTCATATCAATTCTTGCAAACTTCGTTTTTTTAAATATAAAAAAACGAGATTCATACTGCATTTAAGCTCATTTAGCTAAAAATCAACCATAGAGATTATTATTTTATTATTTATTTAATTTTTAAAAAATTTAATTATGAATTTACCATTTGCAGAACCTTATAGAATTAAAGTAGTTGAGCCAATAAAACGCAGTACAAAAGAAGAAAGAGCTCAATGGATAAAAGATGCACAATATAATTTATTTAAACTTTCAAGCGATCAAGTTTTTATAGACATGCTTACAGACAGTGGAACAGGTGCTATGAGCGACCGTCAGTGGGCAGCAATAATGTTGGGAGACGAAGCTTATGCTGGTTCTCGTAGCTTTTTTGAATTAAAAAACAGAGTAAAACAACTTATGGGCTTTGATTATATGCTTCCTACACATCAAGGACGCGCAGCCGAAAATGTTTTATTTTCTGTGTTGATACAAAAAGAAGGAATGATTGTTCCTGGCAACTCTCATTTCGATACTACAAAAGGACATATAGAATTCCGCAAAGCTACAGCCATCGACTGCACTATTGACGAAGCTTTTGACACAACTTTAGACCATCCTTTTAAAGGCAATATAGATTTAAAAAAGCTAGAAGACGTTTATAAAAAATATCCAAGAGAACAAATTCCTTGTGTTGTTGTAACTGTAACATGCAATACTTCGGGAGGACAACCTGTATCAATAGCAAATATGAAAGCTGTTTATGAATTAAGTAAAAAATACAATATTCCTGTATTATACGATTCGGCTCGATTTGCAGAAAATGCTTACTTTGTTAAATTGAGAGAAGAAGCATACAAAGATTGGACTATTAAAGAAATTGTTGCAGAAATGTACAAATATGCCGACCTAGCAACTATGAGTTCTAAAAAAGACGGACTTGTAAACATTGGTGGCTTTATAGGTTTCCGTAGCGAAGAGCTTTATCGTCAAGCTTGTACTTTCAACATTATGTTCGAAGGATATGTAACTTACGGCGGAATGGCTGGACGCGATATGGCTGCCTTAGCTGTTGGTCTAGACGAAAGCACAGAGTTTGAATATCTAGAAACAAGAATTAAACAAGTAGAATATTTAGGAAATAAACTTATTGAGTACAATGTCCCTATTCAATATCCAATTGGTGGACATGCAATTTTTGTTGATGCAAATAAAATTTTACCAAACGTTCCAAAAGAAGAATTTAGAGCACAAACTTTAGGAATAGAACTTTATATAGAAGGCGGTATTCGTGGTGTTGAGATTGGAGCTCTTCTTGCCGATAGAGACCCTGTTACTCGCGAAAATCGTTATCCTAAATTAGAATTACTAAGATTAGCTGTTGCTAGACGTTCTTACACAAATAGTCATATGGATTATATCGCAGCGGCACTTAAAAATGTTTATGATAGACGACATGAAATTACTTCTGGCTACAAAATTACTTGGGAAGCACCTATCATGAGACATTTCACTATTGAATTAAAAAAAGCATAGTATAATTTTTTCATAACAGTATAGAAAAGTAAAACGGGTAGCGAGAGTTATCCGTTTTTTTTTACGCTCATTTCGACTTTGCTCAATGAGCGGTAGTGTCTAAAAAATTTCAGATATTTGAAAGGAATAATAAAAATCCTCATTCAAGCATTGCTCTTTTAAATTTTAGAACAGCCTGAATGAGGACCTGTAACAATGAAAAACTAATAATCATACTTTTTATTACAATAAAAAGCTTTTTAATAAACTAAAGTAACTGTACCTGTATAAGGTGTACTACCATCATACAATTCTATAACATATAAATAAGAACCTGCTGGCATTAGTTTAGAATTACGTTTACCGTCCCATTCATCACCAGGATAGCCCACCCAAACTTCTTGACCCCATCTATTGTAAACATATATTTTAGCACCTGAAAAGAACTCTATGTTTTCTATTATCCATGTCTCATTTATTCCATCGCCATTAGGTGTAAATGCATTTGGTATTCTTAAACAATTAATATTAGATTCAGATAAAATTATATTTTTAAATTTAAAACTACAATTATTTGCATCTGTAATAATCACATCATAATTTCCTGCACTTAATCCACTGAGCAATGGAATGTCAATAATAATATTATTGGTTTCAAATAAATAAGGCTCAACTCCACCAACTACAGAAAGCTCAATATAACCGTCTCTTGCTCCAATACAACTTGGATTTTCAAAAACATAAGAAGCTTCTATAGGAGCGGGACTTACAACCATAACTATAACTGTGTCTAAACATGAATTTGCATCTGTTACTGTATAAGAATAAGTGCCTGACGTTACAGTAAAGTTGCCTGTACCTGTATATGAGCCTGTGCCTCCTGTAGCACTTATTACTACTGTAGTAGTATCACCATAACAAGGAATAGTGGCAACACTTGAACTTGCTTGCAACAATGCGGGCTCTGTAATTGTAGCATTTAGTACTATTTGACAAGAATTGGCATCACTTACTGTAATTGTATATGGACCAGCAGTTAAATCAGTAATGGTATAATTAGAAGAACTTGTAGTTGTACTACCGCTATTCCAATTTATAGAATAAATAGGTGTTCCTGATGGAATTGATATATTTATCCTACCGTCCTTACCGCCATAACATGATATATTATTATTTACTGTAGCAGTAGCAGAAATAGATCCTTCATCAATGATTGTTATTGATTGAACAGTAGAACATAAATTTGCATCTCTTACTGTTACATAATAAGTACCTGCTGGTAACATGCTAGCTGTACCACCTGTAACACCTCCTGCTCCTGCGGGCCATTGATATGTATAAGACGGAGTACCACCTGAGCCTAAAACTGTTGCTGAGCCAGGAGTAGAACAAAATTGATTTGTTTGAGCAGTTATACTGCTTGTTAGAACAGGTGGCTCTGCTAAATTAACACTTGTTGTAGCAACACAACCATGTGCATCAGTTACAGTATAAGAATAAGAACCTTCATTTACAGTATAAGTTCCTGTGCCTGAATACGGTTCTGTTCCGCCACTTGCACTTACTGTTACTATTGTTGTACCCCCATTACATGCTATAGGTGCAAAAGTAGCATTAGCAACAGGATTTGGGCTTATGCTAACTAATACACTACCTGAATTTGTACAAGAGTTACCATCTGTTATAGTTACATGATAAGTTCCATTAACTAGGCTAGTAGCATTATTAATTTGTGGATTTTGCAATGTTGAGCTAAAGCTATTTGGTCCGCTCCAGCTCCAATTTATTGCAGCACCTCCAGTTTCTGATAAACTTAAAGTCCCTGTTTCGCAAACAGGAGTATTGTAAGCTACTACTACTGAAGGTAGTGTTAAAATACTCAAATTAAATGTTTGTTGTTCTACATCACATGGTGTTCCAATAGGATTATTAGTTGTAACAGTTATTGCAACAGTATTACCCAAATCAGAAGCTACAGGAGTATAAGTAAAGCTAAATGGACTACTTGTAGCAGAAGTAATATCTAAACTACCACCTCCATTATGACTAAGTGTAACTGCTGTAGCAGAACCTCCAAAAGTATTTCCACTAAGTGTGTAAGATGATGATGTTCCACAAACCTCAGCAGATGTTCCTGCTAAAGTTACTGTAGGTGGATTTGTACAACCGCAATCTACAGTAATTACACTTTCGGGTGAAGAACAACCAGTAGTTGTATTACTTACAATTATAGCGTAAGAGCCATTAGCTAGAGCCCCAAAACTTGGAGAAGATTGGAATCCACCGCCATTAATACTATATTGATAATTTGCTCCTATTGGACTTGTTACATTAATAACACCTTGACTGGCACCTAAACTACAATCTACTGTTGTTGTAACTGTTGGAAGTGGATTGACATTTACTATACGACTTGTACTTGCACTACAGTTTTGTGCATCAGTAACAGTTACCGTATATGCTGTCATAGTTGTCGGACTTACTATTATACTTGAAGAATTTGAGCTATTACTCCAAGCATAAGTAGTACCACCACTTGCAGTAAGTTGAATACTATCACCTGAACAAACAAAAGCTGGGTCAGGATTTATACTTGGTGTAGGAAGTGAATTTATAACTATCTGCATATTTGCATCACTAGCACATTGACCATCAGTTGGAGTGAAAGTATAAGTGGTTGTTGTTGTATTATTTATTGCGGGGCTCCAAGTACCAGTTATTCCATTTGTAGAAGATGTTGGCAAAGCAGGAATAGTTGCTCCTTGGCAATATGGACCAACTGCATCAAATGTTGGTGTTACTCCTGGCGTTACTGTTATGGTAAGTGTAGTAGAATTTGCACACTGACCAGGATCTGGCGTAAATGTATAAACTGTGGTTGCTGTATTATTTATAGCCGGAGACCAAGCCCCTGTAATACCTTCGAGTGAAGATGTTGGTAATGCAGGTATAGGATCACCTGGACAATATGGACCAACTGCATTAAATGTTGGTGTAGAATACGGCACAACATTTACCTCGGTAGTAATTGGCTCACTCGATGTACTACCAATAGTTACAACCAAAGAATAAGTACCGGACATAGCTGTTGTTGCATTTGGTCTTGTTGGATTCATTTGATTTGAAGACCAACCACCTGGACCAGACCATTGATAAGTGGCACCGGGTTGCGCATAAGTAACATATAACTCTAATGTGCTACCTTCACAGACATCACTATTACTACTAATTGGAGGAGCTACAATACTACAGTCTGCTCGTCCAGAACCTGAAGTTTGATGGAACGATATATTTGTTATTTGATTTGCATAATTTGTAATTAATAAAGCGTAAATTTCCCCTTCTTGTGCATTATAAATATGCACTGTTTCAGATGCTGCAGTACTATAACTGCAATCAACAATTTTGCCATGTGGATAATAAGAAGGATTTGATGTATTATTAGGACATGAAGTACAAGATGTCATAGGTATTTCTGAACAATAGGTTTCTACTGAGTAAAAAGGACCCCATGCTACAAAATCGACATCATAACCACTAGTTATATCAATAATTATATCGCCTGATTGACCGATCTGCATATAATACCATGCTGGGTTTGGTGTTGTGTTTAAACAACCAAGGTATCCTAAACTACTAACATTTGTTGATGCAGGGAAAAGATAATTATCATCAGTACAGAACGCAATACTTGAATTACAACTTTCTCCAGTGGGAGGGGATCCTGTTTTAGCTCCATAATTCGTTAACGTAGGTTCAAAATCATCGTTAACTACAGGAGGATGAGAAGCTACTCCATTTTTTTTGACATAAGTTTGGTTGTTACTCACTTTTTCAATAATAGCATCATAATTATTATTCAAATACTCCCTAGAATCATAATACTTATCAATAATTTCATCTAAAATTATGGCAAGTTGTTCGTTTGTAAAATCATCACTTGTTTCGCACATACATCGCGAATACTGCTTTCCGTAATATAGATGAAATCTTAGCACATCAGAGTTTGTAAGCACTTGGTCAACTATAGATTCTACATAATCTTCTGGGATTTCGCCATAAATATTCAAATAACAGATACGAGTTCCATTTTCATAAAACTTTTCTCCTTCCGTTTGTATTTCGCTAATCCACGTTAATGGCGAAAAATCACTTTTTTCTTGTCCAATTAAAAAAGAATTGAACAAAAAAGAAAATAAAATAACAACGACTAATTTTTTCATATTATAAAATAATTAAATAAACCATACCTTATTTGTTACAACAGTGTTAAATTAAATAAAATTAAGTTTTAAATTATACATATAAAAGAACTTCACTTAACAAAAAGCCACTTATCTTTGCTTAAATATCATAAATATTAAAAAAATGATATTTAATTTATAGTTATACGCAAAAATTTAAAAAAGGTTGTGTAAAACATAAAAAAACATTCTCATTTTAAAATAGTTATACTTTTTTTTATAGTATTTGTGATTAAGGTAGTATTTAATTTTATTTACGCGTATAATAAACGAGTACTTTTGAACGTTGAGTAAAACCAAAGCTTCTCATAAATAGGACATTATATATTTAAAACTTTTTATTCCCCAAATTCAGAAATTTACTTATTTTTGTGCGATTAAAATCTATGCAAAAGTTTTTATTTACATATATTATACTTTGCTTGTTTGCATTATTTGTCCATAACAATGCTTTTTCTCAATATGCTAATAATCGCAAATTTATATCAAGTTTAAAAACAAATTTAAACTTACTTGATTATAATGAAAACGAAGTTCTTGAATATTGTGCAGACATAAATTTTTCTGAACTTTCTAACAAATCTGAATTTGTAAACCTAGGAAATGAAGTTTACACTTTAAATAATATTTCTTATAATTTATATTCTGATTTGCAAAATCTCGACCATAAAACCAAATGCTTTTTACTTTATGCAATGGCAGACTTAAAAACCAAAACTAATTTTTTATATGAAGATTCTGAATATTTAAAAAATTTAGATTATTTACCCATATTAGTTTCTGCACTTGATAAACATTTTGTAAATTCTACTACTGCTTATGGGCTTTGGGCTTTGCAATTTATGCCTGCTTTGCGTTACGGCTTAAGTATTGATACTTGCTACGACCAACGTTTAGAGCCACAACTAAGTTCTCAAGTTGCTGGAAAATATTTAATGGATTTGCAAAAAAGTTTTGGCTCTTGGGATTATGCTATCATGGCTTATGTATGCGGTCCTACAGTTGTGCGTAAAGCAATGAAAAACACAAATTCCTTTGATGAAACAGTAAATAATTTAGAAACTAACTATAAAAATTATTTTTACTACTATCTAGCTATTGTTAAGTGGTTTAGCGAAAATGAAATTATAAATCCTTCGTTTTTTGTTTCGGAAAAATTTTACGATAAAGACACTGTTTTTGTAAAAGACAGACTGCATTTTGAGCAAATTTCAGAATATTTACAACTTAGTTTAAAAGAATTAAAAGAGATGAATCCTTTGTTTGTTGGCAATATTATTGACGGAAGAAATTCAGAAAAGGAAATTTATTTACCTTACGGATACAAAGACAGATTTATTGCAAACAAAGATTCTATAATAGCTTTCAAAGATTCGATTTATTTTCCTGTTTTTCAAATGCCAAATGTCAGCGACAGAAGCAATGCAAACTATGTATCTATAAGTCCTGGCAAAGATTATGAAGAAATTAGATACACTATACAAACTGGAGACAATTTAGGTTCTATTGCTCAAAAATATGGAGTTAGAGTTTCTGATTTGCAAGACTGGAATAATATTAGAGGTACAAATATTTATGCAGGAAAAGTTTTAAGTATTTGGGTAAAAAAAGGTTCTGCACTTGCATCAAATGCGAATTCCAATAAAAACGATAATAACAAAGCTAAAAAACCAGTACCTTTTGATGCTTCTGGTTATGAATTAGTTGAAACAATAACTATTGCCAAAGGAGATTCTTTTTATAAAATCTCTAAAAATTATTCTTGGGCAAGTGCCGAAGATATTATGTATTGGAATGGAATTGAAGATGCTTCAAAATTACAAATAGGTCAAAAATTAAAAATTTATAAGAAAAAATAATGAAAGTCAGACATGTTTTATATTTTGTTGTCTCTGTAATTGCTTTATTAGGCGTAATAATGCTCATTTTCCCTGAAGATGGAATAAGAATTAGTAAAAATTGGGTTTTATATTTTCCAAGTTTTGAAGAAATGTTTTTAGATTCTAAAAAAGTAACAGTATCTTCAGATTCATTAATGAACAGTCAAATTGATATAAATGAAATTATTCCCGAAGAAAATATTAATGAAATAGATAGTATAGATTTTGAAGAATTAAAAAAATCAATCACTCCATTAGAGTTTCCTGAAGATAATCCACATGCTTTAGACAATTTTTATTCTAAGTTGCATAATATGGATAAAGAACAGCGTGTAAGAGTTATGCACTACGGCGATTCACAGATTGAAGGTGACAGAATAAGTTCTTTTATACGTAGTAAATTTCAAGCACGCTACGGTGGACTTGGCATAGGTTTGTGTTCGCCAGTAGCAATTTATGCTCAATTTAGTTTAAAACAAGCAAACTCAGCCAACTGGTATCGCTATAATGGTTTTGCTTATAGCGAAAACATATCGCCTCACAAAAAATATGGTCCTATGATTGCATATAATCGTTTTGCACCAATACCAGATTCTGCAACTTGGGAAGCAACAACAAAATATAGTGCTTGGTTAGAATTTAGCGAGTCGAATTTAGGATATTCCAATACTAAAACTTTTAAAAATATTGCTATTTATTATGGAAATTCTAAAACTAAAGTTCAAATAAAAGTAATATCAGATGGACATGAGCTTGCTGTAGATTCTTTAGAAGCTGGCGAAGACTTATACGTTTATAGATATAATTCCGACACTTATTTGAACAATGTTAGATTAGAGTTTGAAGCTTATGATAGCCCTGATTTTTATGCAATTTCTTTAGAAGACGATTATGGAGTTTTTGTTGATAATATCGCTTTAAGAGGAAGCTCTGGCACCGTTTTCACGACTACAGACGGTAGTTTATTGGCTAAATCTTTTGCTGAATTAGGTGTTGACCTTTTTATTTTGCAATTTGGCGGTAATACCGTTCCTTATATCGAAGATGCAAAAAGTGCTGAAAGGTTTGCTAATCATTTTTATTATCAGTTAGCATTTTTAAAAAATGTTGTTCCTGATGTTAATATTATTGTCATAGGTCCAAGTGATATGGCAACAAAAATTAAAGACGATTATCAAACTTATCCAAATTTAGAAAACATAGTTGACGAATTAAGAAAAGCCACACATAGAGCAGGTTGTGTTTATTGGGATATGTATAAAGCAATGGGTGGAGAAAATTCTATGATTGCTTGGGTAAATGCCAACCCACCATTAGCAAGTCCAGATTTTGTTCACTTTACACCAAATGGAGCAAATGTAGTCTCAAATATTTTTTACAATTCATTAATAATTAATTACGCAGAATATTTAGAAAGAGCAAAAAATGCCAAATAGTTTTAAAATATTTCTTATAGGTTTCGTTAGCATTTTTGTTTTTCAAAATAATGCTAAAGCTCAGGTGTCGAGGCATTTGTTTTCAGAATATAAATATGAATACATTCAATACGATTCTTGTTTCTTAGAAAGTTTTGGGAACAATAAAAATTTTAAAACTTTTTACTCAAAATTAGAAAAACTTAATTTTACTGGCGAAGGTCAAATTTCTATTTTACATTTAGGAGGCTCGCATATTCAGGCAGGAATTTGGTCATGGCAAATGCGAAAAAATTTCGAAACAATGATGCCCGGGATGGAAGGTACACTTGGCTTGGTTTTCCCGTTTTGTATTGCAAAAACAAATCACCCATTTTATTATACTTCAAAAGTTGAAGGCAAGTGGGAATTTCAAAGAATTACCGACAAAGAAGTTGACGTAAATATCGGACTTTCTGGCATTACAGCTTTTACAAGCGACAGTACAGCTTCGATATTAATTTCTTTTAATCTAATTGCAGAAATTGAAAAACATAAATTTGACAAATTCAGCATTTTTCATGATGTTGAAGATACTTGCTGGAATTTGACAGTAAAACCTGAAGAATTTTTAGATACTGTAATTGTAAATTTTGAAACTGGAGCCAGCGAATTTTATTTTACAGAAAAATTAGACTCTGTTCAGCTTTTTGTTACTAAAAAAGATTCGTCTGATAGCAAATTTTATTTTTACGGAGCATATCTAGAAAATTCAGACCCAAGTATTAATTATTGCGGAATTGGAATAAATGGTGCTTCAACCTCATCATATTTAAAAGCAGAATTGTTCGAGAAACATTTAAAACTAGTAAATCCTGATTTGGTTATTCTATCAATTGGCGTGAACGATGCTGCTAGCAAAAGTTTTAAAGAAAGTGTTTATGTTGAAAATTATAAGAAAATTATTGACAAAATCTTAAATATAAATCCCAACTGTGCTATTTTGTTGACAACAAACAACGATTTTTATTATTACAGAGGAGGAGTTAATCCTTTTTCATCTCAAGTTTATTCAAGTATGAAAACTTTAGCAATTCATTATGGCGGAAGTGTGTGGAACTTGTTTAAAGCTATGGGAGGACTTAAATCTGTAAATTTGTGGCGTAAAGATGAATTAGCAAATAGAGACAGAATACATTTTACAAGAGCTGGCTATATAATTGTTGCAGACTTACTTTTTGATGCAATTATTAAAGATTTTGCAAAATTTTTACAAGAAAATAAAACTTAGAGAATAGATTGTGTATGAGTTTTTTAGAGTTTATTAAAAACATATTTACTTATAGTGAAGAATCTCCTTTAATTTTTACAAGATTCTTTTTCTGGGGATTTTTTGCTATAGTACTTTTAGGTTATTGTTTTGTACATAAACGCTTTGCACTAAGGTCTTTATATCTTTTGATAGTAAGTTTGTTTTTCTACTATAAATCTAGCGGATTTTTCTTTCTACTTTTAATTTTCAATACTTTATTTGAATATTTTGTAGGCTTATCACTTTATAAATCCAAGTCTGAAATATATAGAAAATTACTGCTTGCTTTTAGTATTGTTGTAAACTTATTTATTCTTTCATATTTTAAATACACATATTTTTTCACTTCTGTTATAAATGATTTATTTGGAACTAACTTGGTGGCTTACAATTATTTAGCAGACTTTTCCAACCTTTTAACAGGCTCGCATTTCGACACTTCAAGAATATTTTTGCCAGTTGGAATTTCATTCTACACTTTCCAAACAATGTCATATACCTTAGATATTTATAAACGAAAGTTAGAACCTGTAAAAAATATTATAGACTTTGGTTTTTATGTTGCATTTTTCCCTCCATTAGTTGCCGGTCCTATTGTTAGAGCTGCAGATTTTATTCCTCAAATTTATAAAAAATTTCAACTCTCGCGTTATGAATTTGGACTTGCAGTCTTTATGATTTTAAAAGGCTTGATTAAGAAAATTACTATTGGCGACTATATTGCTGTAAATTTTGTTGACAGAATATTTTCCAATCCTGAAATGTATTCGGGTTTTGAAAGTTTTATGGCAATGTTAGGATATTCTTTGCAGGTATATGTTGACTTTTCTGGATATACTGATATTGCCATAGGAGTAGCTTTGTTGATGGGTTTTAGACTAAGACAAAACTTTAATTCGCCTTACAAAGCAACAAACTGCGGAGAATTTTGGAAAAGATGGCATATGTCGCTATCGTCTTGGTTGAAAGATTATTTATATATTCCTTTAGGCGGAAATCGAAATGCAAGTGTTGGCACTTGGGTAAACTTCGCTTTGATTTTAGGAATATTTGCCTTACTTGCTGCAAGTTTCTGGGTAAGTATAGGGTTGCTGATTTTTGGAGTATTTATAATTTCGTTAATGTTCATTTTTCCAAAAAGCAAAAAAAATATTATTACCAATATAAACTTAATGATAACAATGCTTTTAGGAGGCTTGTGGCACGGCTCAAGTTGGAATTTTATGATTTGGGGCGGACTAAACGGAATTGGTATTGTTGTTTATAAGTTTTGGCGAAAAATATCTCCTTGGGAAAAATACAATAATGTTTTAGCTACTGTATGGAAAATAGCTTTAACTTTTGGTTTTGTTACTTTCACACGTGTTTTCTTTAGAGCACCCGACTATGATACTGCCGCAACAATGCTACATAGAATTTGGAATAACTTTAGTCCTGAAGTAATTCCAGCAGTTATGGCAGGATACTATAAAGTTTGGTTAATTATGCTTTTTGGATTTATAACACATTGGTTAAGCAATAAATTTAAAGATAAATGGCGTGATAAATTTATAAATGCACCTCATTGGTCTCAAGTTTTAATTGCTGTTGCAATAATTTTTATGGTTTACCAATCCATTTGTTCTGAAATGCAAGCCTTTATTTACTTTCAATTCTAAAAAATGTTAGATAATTTTCAAGCAGTAATTTTCGATATGGACGGAATTTTAATTGATTCCGAACCTTTGTGGCGACAAGCGAGCATGGAAATTTTCACTTCTTTGGGTGTTGAAATGAACGAAGAACTTTTAAACAAAACATCAGCATTAAGCTCCTTAGATTTTTGTAAAGTTTGGTATAGCCATCAACCTTGGGAAGGAATGAGCTTTGAGGAAATTGATAAAGAAATGGAAAAACGCGTTCTGCAAATAATAGAAGAAAAAGATGTAACAATTCCTGATGTAAAACAAACAATAGATTTTTTCTATAATCATGGTTTTAAAATAGCTCTTGCCTCAAATTCTTCTTTGTACTATGTCAATAGAGTTTTGAAAAAATTAAATGTCGAAAAATATTTTTCTATAGTTGCATCTGCCGAACAAGTTGAGAATGCTAAACCTGCTCCTGATTTATATTTACATGTTGCTAATGAATTAAAAGTAAAACCCGAAAAATGTATTGTGTTCGAAGATTCTATTGTTGGCATTACAGCAGCTAAAACAGCAAATATGTTTGTGATAACTTTGCCTGCACAAGAAGATTTTTCAAAACATGAATTTGATATTGCAGATAAAAAAATTAAATCTTTTGCCCAACTTCTAAAAGAACTTTAAAAATCTGTTGTTTAGTAAATTTTTGCAGAAATTATTTTTAATTTTGCACAAACAGACCTAATGAACAAAAAAATTAAAATAAAATTTTTTAAATCAAGGAAAATGCGTAGAATATTATTTATTTCTTCTTTTATAATTGCTCTTTGCACGGGCTTTGTTGGAAAAATCTTAGCCAAAAATAAAATCCCAGCTTTTTGGACTGATGGCAAATTAGAAATTTACAATTATTACTACGGACAAATTAATGATACCGCATATTGGTTTCGTTTTACAGATATAAGCGAAAATGAAGCTAAAGGAGAATATTTCACTCTTACCAACACTACTATTTATGCAGATTTAAAAGAATTTTCCTTCAAAAAAAATAAAAAAAATTATATTTTAAATTTTGACAATAAATCACTTGACTTAAAAATAGAAGCCAATGTGTCTAACAATGGTTTTGTTCTCAAGTGTTCTAAATTAAAATCAAAATTTCTATTTTTTAAAAAATATGAATTTCTAGGCAATTATTCATTTAAAAAATATTCAAAACCTGATTTTAAAACTTTTCCTAATAGATATAAAGAAGAAATTTTTAGCGACATTACCGTTTTAAAAGATGTAGAATACGGAAAAGCTGAAGGCTATTGGACTTCTTATAACACTGGTTCTGACAGATATTTGAATGTTTTAGTTAAAGGCTTTTTATCTTCTTTATTTAAAGAAACTTTATCTTTAAAAATGGATATTTACATGCCTAAAACTGATGAGCTTGCCAAACGTCCTTTAATAATGTTCATTCATGGTGGTGCGTTTTATATTGGCGACAAAGAAGTAGAAACAATGGTTGAAATGTGTAAATATTTTGCAAAACGAGGATATGTTTGTGCTTCAATAAATTATAGGTTAGGTTTTAAAGTAGCAAAAGCCTCTATAGAAAGAGCTGGTTACAGAGCTATACAAGATGGACATGCAGCTTTAAGATTTTTGGTAAACAAATCCGAAACTTACAGGATAAATCCCGATTATATTTTTGTTGGTGGAAGTAGTGCAGGTGGAATTACTGCTTTAAACTTAGCTTTTATGCGAAATAAAAACAGACCTGAAACTTCAAAAAAATCATTTTTATATTCAGATTTAGGCGATATAGAAACTGATGGAAACACCCTTAAAGATAAATTTGAGATAAAAGCTGTTATTAATATGTGGGGTGCGGTAAACAATTTAGAAATGATTGATAATTCAAAAGCTTCTGTAATTTCTTTTCATGGCGATAAAGATGATGTGGTTCCTATTGACCATGGACATCCATTTCAAGATATAAAAGTTGGTGTAAATAGTCTTTTCTTAAATAAAACTTATGGCTCCTTACCTATTCACATAAAACTTAAAGAAAATGCAAATCGTGAATTTTTACATATTTTCGAAGGCTTAGGACACAGTTTAAATGTTGACGAAAATGATAAAATAAATAAAAACTTTTACACTATTTGTGATGAGTCTAAAGATTTTTTGTATGAAGAGATAGTTCCAAAAAGTTGGGGTATTTTTTCAATTCCACCTACTTTAACAAATAGAGCATTGTCTTTATATGAAGCTAAGGCTTCTGGTGTAAAAGAATATTTTTGGGATATTGATGGTGGAATAATTATCAGCACAGACAAGAACAAAGTTAGAGTTGTTTGGTTTAAAGAAGCAAAGAAACATGTTTTGAAATTATCTTTCATAACAGAGCTTAATGCTGGTTTTTACTCAGAATATGAATTTTAAATTTTTGTATGCGTTTTAATAGTAAATCAGGAAAATTTTTAGAAGAAGCAATAATGCAGTTTAGCTCTTTGCCCGGAATAGGCAGAAAAACAGCTTTGCGTTTTGCCTTACATTTATTAAGGCGACCAGAAAACGAAGTTGAAAATTTTGCAAATGCAATTTTAAGTTTAAAAAAAGACACAAAATTTTGTTCTGTATGCCACAACATTTCTGATTCCGACTTATGTAATATTTGTGCTGACAAATCAAGAGATTTTTCAAAAATTTGCATAGTAGAAGGCATTCACGATGTTATAGCTCTTGAAGCAACTTCTCAATACAATGGATTGTATCATGTTTTGGGTGGTGTAATTTCGCCAATGGAAGGAATTAGTCCTTCTGATTTGAATATTGCCAGTTTATTTTCCAGACTAGACGAGGGCAATGTTCAAGAAGTTATATTTGCCTTGCCCGCAACTATGGAAGGCGACACAACAAATTATTTTATAAATAGAAAAATAGAAAATAAAAATATAGAAGTTACTATCCTAGCGCGTGGCGTAGCAATAGGCGATGAATTGCAATACACAGATGAAATCACTCT
>DAONZU010000019.1:5320-29169 GCA_035406965.1 Bacteroidales bacterium | reverse complement strand
AAGTTTGTCCGTAGGACAACATGTGATTAACCGTAGGCGCAGCCTGCGGTAGTTGTCCTCTCAAAAGCTTTGCCCGCAAGGGCAACACAATAAAGACAGTTAAAAGTTTATAAAGTAAAAAGTTCATAAAGTAAACCGACTGACTGTAAATGAAAAATTAATTTTCATCAATTTTTTACAATTAATTTTCATCACTTTTAACTGTGTTGTGTTCATTGTGTCGCCCTTGCGGGCGAAGGAGCTGGTGGTGTTTCCACCGTAAGATAAATCTTACGGTTAATCACATGTTGCCCTTACGGGCAAGGCGTAATTGTTCGGCATGGGTGTTGCAACGCTGAAAACAGGAGTTCATAAAGAAATGCCGAACCCGCAAGTCTCTTTACCTTCGGTGAGCTCGTAAACTCGGTTCGACTTTTAACTTTTAACTTTTAACTGATAATGCGTCAGCCTCTTTTAACTTTTAACTTTTAACTTTTAACTGACTTAGTCTTCTGTCGGCTTATCTGCTTCTTCGCTTTCGATTTTTATATTTTCCTTAGTTAGTATTTTATGCTCAATTAAGCTATTATACCAATTTGTAAGTTTTTTAATATCGGAAATATAAACTCTACTTTTGTCATAATTAGGAAGTACAGACTCTAACATTTGGGTAAGTTCTTTATTTGAATCTTTACCTATTTTTATAGTTTCGCCATTAAATTTTTCAAACATTCTAATCAAAACTTCTCGTAAAGAGATGTCGTCATTGTCGTCTGTGTAAATAGCAACATCAGAAAGTGTGCTAATTCTTGAACTTGTAAAAGTAGGCATGCGCTTACCTGTATTTAGCGATTCAACAATAACGTTGTTGTTGCCTTTTGAAATTAACTTAAAAAGCCCTGCCTGACCCGAAATTGATAATATTCCTTCTAAAAACATAATTTCAAAATTTTAGACCGTAAAAATAATATTTGTATTTGATTACAAAAAATTAATTTTATAAATGCAATTTTAATGCCGAAGATTTTTACAAAGAATATTTGTTTTCTGTCGCTCGCTCGGATTTGTAATCCGAGTGTAACATAACCAAGCACTCGGATTACAAATCCGAGCGAGCGTCATGGGTTTAGAGAGCGAGCTAATCGTAGTTAAATCTGAGCGAGTAGAGTGAGCTTGCAAACTCTGCGAAGCAATAGATGCGTCAGCCTCTTTCGACACTTCAACTACGTTCAGTGCATCGCTTTTAACTTTTAACTTTTAACTGAAATTATATTACTTTTTTTAAATTTTTTTGTATTATTGTTGAAATTTTGCACCGTATGGAAAATTTTGAGAATAAGGAATTAAAACTAGCACAAGAATTTGTGCTTTATACGCATAAAAATATATTTTTAACAGGAAAAGCAGGCACAGGAAAGACCACTTTTTTAAAAAATTTAAAATTATATTGTCCTAAGCGTATGGTTGTGGTTGCACCTACAGGTGTGGCAGCAATTAATGCAGGAGGAGTAACAATACATTCCTTTTTTCAATTACCATTTTCCCCTTTTATTAGTGCTTACACTACAATATCTAAAAATTCTAAAATTGAGCAAACCGACAATTCTGCTTATACCTATAAATTAAGTAGGAATAAAATTAAACTTATACAAAGTCTTGATTTGTTGGTAATTGACGAAATTAGCATGGTGCGTGCAGATTTGTTAGATGCTGTAGATGATGTTTTGCGGAAATATCGTCATACCGATAAACCATTTGGTGGAGTTCAGTTGCTTATGATTGGCGATTTACATCAGTTAGCACCAGTAGTAAAAGAAGATGAATGGAATATTTTGCGAGATTTTTATGATTCTGCTTTCTTTTTTAGTTCTAAAGCATTGCAAAAAACAGAACTCGTTACAATAGAATTAAAACATATTTATCGCCAGTCTGATGAGACTTTTATTTCTTTGCTTGGAGAAATTAGAGAAAATAAAGTTTCGCAAAAGTCTATTGAGCTTTTAAACTCTCGATATGAGCCAGATTTTAATTTGAATGAAAATGAAGGATATATAACATTAACAACGCATAATGCTAATGCTCAAGAAATTAACGATGAAAAATTAAAGCAAATAAAATTGCGTTCAAAAAAGTTTAAAGCAAAAATAAAAGACGACTTTCCTGAATATATGTATCCAACAGAATATGAATTAGAACTTAAAGTCGGTGCTCAGGTAATGTTTGTGAAAAACGATTCTTCATTTGAGAAACTATATTATAATGGTAAGATTGGAATTATTACAAAATTTGTTGAAGACTTAATTGTTGTAAAATGTGATAACCAAGATGAAATTTATGTTAAAACAGAAATGTGGGAAAATGTAAGATATACATTGAATAACGAAACTAAGGAAATTGATGAAGAAGTTATAGGTAGTTTTGAGCAATATCCTTTAAAATTGGCTTGGGCAATAACTGTTCATAAAAGTCAAGGTTTGACATTTGAGAAAGCAATTATAGATGTAAATGCTGCTTTTGCTTTTGGACAAGTGTATGTTGCTTTGAGCCGTTGTAAATCGTTAGAAGGTTTGGTTTTAATTTCAAAAATTCCAAGTTCGGCAATAAAAACAGATTCAACAATTTCGAGATTCAATGAAAATGTTGCAGAAAATGCACCCGACCAAGAAAAACTACAAGATTCAAAATTGATTTATCAACAAAATTTAATTTTAGAACAATTTGATTTTTTAAATCTGAAAAAGAGATATTTTTCAGTTAAGAAAATTTATACTGAAAATATTTTAAGATTTGGTGAGGGGTTTGTGAAAATATTTGAGGAAATCACAGCACAAGCACAAAGCGAAATTTTTGACGTTAATGATAAATTTATTAAGCAATTAAACTATTTATTTAATACAAATAAAGAAGAATTACCTGAAAATTCAGAGCAAATTTTAGATAGAATTGCCAAGGCTTCTAAGTATTATATCGAGAAATTTAATTTTATTTTTATTTCCAAGTTCAAAAGCTTATATTTTGATTGCGACAATAAAGAAATAAGCAATGAAATGGATAATGCCATTAATAGATTTGAATTAGAATTAAAATTGAAGTTAGGAGCAATGCAGGCTTCTGTTGAAAAATTTGAAACTTTAAAATATTTACGAGCTTTATCCGATACCGAAGTTGATTTTAAATCTGAATTTAACAGACCTACGGTTTATTCTTCGCATACTGAAAATAAAAATTTGTTTGCAGAATTAAACGCATGGCGAAAGTCTTTAGCTGAAGATTCAGGAATTGATGTTTATAAAATTTTACCATATAAAACTTTAAGAGAATTAGTGGAAAAATTACCACAAAATCTAACTGAATTAGGTAAAATTAAAGGGATTGGCAAAGTTAAACTAAAACAATTTGGAGATGATATTCTCGATATAATTTATGAGTATTGCGAAAGAAATAATATAAAAAGGGCAGAGCCAGTTGAGGAAATTATTTCCAAAACTAAAGCAAAAAAAACACAAGCGGAAAAATTAATAAAAGAGCCTAAAAAAGATACTAAAACAATTAGTTTTGAGCTATTTAAGCAAGGCAAATCAATAGAAGAAATTGCTGAAGAAAGAAGTCTTGTTTTCTCAACAATTTTTGGGCATTTGTCTCATTTTGTGCTGAAAGGAGAATTGGAAATAACGGAACTTGTTGAGCAAGTGCGACTTGATAAAATTGTAAACTTTATTGAAGAACAAGAAAACCTCAACTTACGCGATTTGGTCGAAAAATCAAATTACGAGTTTAATTACAATGAACTTAAATTAATAATTGCTTGTAAAGAAAAATTTGAATAATATCTTTACCCAAGTTTTATGCAGAAATTTTTGAAAATATTAGTTGTGCTTTTCTTGTGTGTAGGTTTTGTAAAATCAGCAAAGTCGCAATATTTGGAGAACGACCCAACTTATGTTCAAAGAATTTTTTATGGAGGAGATATAGGCTTTTCTTTTGGTTATGCAACATATATTGCAGTAAATCCTATCGTGGGATATAGAATTACAAATCGCTTGTCGAGTGGAATAGGAGGAAACTACACTTTTGCAAAATCAAATTATTATGGATATGAGGGTAGTATGTATGGAGGAAATATATTTGCAAGTTTTACTATTATTAAAAACTTGGGAAATGCAATTTCATTTCTTGAAGGAAATGGAATTTTGATTTATGCAGAATATAATGTGGTGAACATAAAAAATTATTATTCTATTCCAGGTAGAGAAATAAATTATGTAGCCTCGCCAATGTTGGGTTTTGCATTTCAAACTCCTATTGGTGGGCGAAGTTATTTATTAATGATGATTTTATACAATTTTAACGAAACCTCTATTAGTCCATATCCAAACCCTGTATTCAAATTTAGTTATCAGTTTTAAAAAAATATATAGTTTTTATTTTTTTATAATATTAATTCATTTATCTTTGTGGCGTTATTGGTTTTTCGGAATTTTCCGAAACTAAGAGGGAAACAGGTGAAAATCCTGTACAGTACCCGCTGCTGTAAGCTCTTAAAAATGTTGTGTAACAAAGTCACTGCTTCGCCAAACGAAGTGGGAAGGCAACACAACTCAGAGTAAGTCAGAAGACCTGCCATAACAGTCATAGTTAAAAGCTTTCGGGACAAAAAGCTTAATGAAGTAATATCATTACAAAATTTCCCGCAAATTTGAGACTTTGACAAAGTGAATTTATTTTTTTGTTTAATTTTTAAATTTTTTAATGATGAGAAAAAAATTACTTTTAGTCTTAGCTTTAATGCTTAGTGTTTCGTTTGTTTTTGCACAAACATTTGTAAATCTTGTTGACTTTGAAAGTCTTACATTAGCTCCCGAATCGCATTATGCCGGCGAGGATAATGCAGGAGGCTTCGAAGTAGATTATTTGAAGTTTTATAATTCTTACGCTAGTGGTATGTGGTATGGTTTTGCTTATACTAATGAAACTGATGCTACTACTCCTGGTTATGAAAATCAATATTCGTCTGCTTCTGGCTCAGGAGTTAATGCTTCGGCAAATTATGTGGTTGGTTATATAGGTTTTGATTGGGAACCTCCCTATGCACCAATCCCTTCAGTAATAACGCTTGATAAAGAAAATCCTGAAGATATAATTCCAGGAATGTATGTGAATTTGAATACTTACGCTTCTTTATACATGGCAGAAAATGATTGTTATAAAACTGGAAATCATTGGTATAAATTAAAAATTGTTGCATTAAGCACAACTTCTTCATCATTTTCTGAAGAAGCAGAATTTATTTTAGCCGATTATAGAAGCGATAATGAAGAAATGCAATTTAAAATTAGCGACTGGACTTATGTTGACTTAACTTGGGCAGGTGTTGCTGATAGTCTTTTGTTTTATGTTGAATCATCAGATTCATGGACACCAAATTATTTTTGCATAGATAATTTTGCGGATACATGTCCTGAGATTGTCCCTGAATTTATTACAGATATTGAAACTAATTATACTGCAAGTGTAGGCGAACCAGTTCAATTAAGTGCTTTTGTAAAAGGTGGAGTTCAACCTTATAGCTTCGAATGGTCTAATGCAGAGATTTTAGATGATGCTACAAGTCAAATGCCAGTTGCTACAGTTAGTGAAAATACAACATTAACAGTAACAGTAAGCGATGCAAACGGAAATACAATAACTGAAACTGTAAATATTGTGGTGAGTACCTATCTAAATCTTGTTGACTTTGAAAGCCTTGAATTAGAACCTAATTCGCATTATGCCGGTGAAGATAATGCAGGAGGCTTCGAAGCAGATTATTTGAAGTTTTATAATTCTTACGCTGGTGGTATGTGGTATGGTTTTGCTTATACTAATGAAACTGATACTACTACTCCTGGTTATGAAAATCAATATTCGTCTGCTTCTGGTTCAGGAGTTAATGCTTCGGAGAATTATGTGGTTGGTTTTATGGCTTCTGATTGGGAAAATAATTATGAGCCAATTCCTTCAGTATTAAAACTTACTAAAGAAAATCCTGAAGATATAATTCCAGGAATGTATGTTAATTTGAATACTTATGCTTCTTTATACATGGCAGATAATGATTTTTATAAAACCGAAAATCATTGGTATAAGTTGAAAATTGTTGCTTTAAGTACTACATCGTATTTTACTAATGAAGCAGAATTCTTTTTGGCTGATTACAGAAGCGATAATGAAGAAATGCAATTTAAAATTGACGATTGGACTTATATCGATTTAACTTGGGCAGGTGTTGCTGATAGTCTTTTGTTTTATGTTGAATCATCAGATGAAGGTGATTATGGAATAAATACTCCTGCTTATTTTTGCATAGACAATTTTGCAGATATATGTCCAGAGACTGTTCCTGAATTTATAACAGATATTAAAACTAATTATTATATAGGTACAGGCGAATCTGTTCAATTAAGTGCTTTTGTAAAAGGTGGAGTTCAGCCTTATAGCTTCGAATGGTCAAATGCAGAAGTTTTAGATGATGCTACAAGTCAGATGCCAGTTGCTACAGTTAGTGAAAATACAACATTAACAGTAACAGTAAGCGATGCAAACGAAAATACAATAACTGAAACTGTAAATATTTTTATTGGTACAAATATTGCTGAAAATAAGGTTTTTGAACCTAAAGTTTATATTAATCAAAACAATATTTTAAATATTGAGTCTGAAAAAGAAATCAAATCTCTCGAAATTTATGATATTACAGGAAAACAGTTGGTTTCTAAATCTAATCTTTATAGCAATGCTAATATCGATTTGTCATATTTTCCACAAGGAATTTATATTGTTCGTTTGAGTGATGGCATTTCAATGTATTCAACAAAAATCTTTAAATAATAATCTGTCAAACAATGAAATTATCTTTATTACTTAGTGTTTTTTGCTTTTCGAGTATCTTGCTTTTTGCACAGGAGTTTCCGCAAGGCACAAATGCAATTCATAAAGATTCGTCCATCATTGTTTCTTGGGCGGTATCTGCTGTTGTTGAGCGTGGGTATATCAACATTGCAGATACTGCTTTAACTTATTCCCAAGGAGGCATTACATCAAATAAGGCTTGGTTTGGTGAAGTTCAAGATGCTATCGGAAAAGCAGATGGTAATGTTATTTCTTTGGGAGATGGCGGTCATATAATTTTAGAATTTGAAAATCCAATCTTTGATGGAAACGGTCCTGATTTTGTAGTTTTTGAAAATGCTATGTTTACACCTCAAGGACAAACGCAAATGGCTTTTTTAGAGTTGGGCTTTGTCGAAGTTAGTAGCAATGGAGTTGATTATGCAAGATTTCCAGCAGTTACCGAATATCAGTTCGAAACGCAGATTGGTCCTTTTGATTCAATGGATAGAGATTTTTTGCACAATTTCGCGGGGAATTTTCCTACTTTTTACGGGACTCCTTTTGATTTAGCTGAAATTAATGACCCAAATGTTGATGTGCAAAATATTACTCACGTAAAAATTATTGATGTCGTGGGAAATATAAATCCAGAATATGCTTCTTATGATTCTCAAGGAAATATAGTGAACGACCCTTGGCCCACACCTTTTTATTCTTGCGGTTTTGATTTAGATGCTGTTGGAGTAATTAATTCTGTTGCAAATGTAAATGAAATTACAAAAAATAATGTCCAAATTTTTCCAAACCCAACAAAAGATTTTATAAAAATTAATTCTGAAAATAATATTCAAGAAGTTTATATTTTCGATAATCAGGGTAGAATTTTAGTTTATGAGAACAATTTAGAAAGCAATTCTGTTTTGGATTTAAGTTCGCTTAATTCCGGAGTGTATTTTATTAGAATTTTTGATGGAAATAATTTTTCAAATCAAAAAATTGTAAAACTTGATTAAAAAGTTTCTCAATATTATCATAATTTTATTAGTTGGGAATTGTTTGTTTTCACAAGAAATTCATATTCCCGACACAATTAATCTTATTGAAGAAGTTTTTATTTATGCACCAAAAAATCTTGAAGAAACTGGTCAAAAAATCAATAGATTAGATAGTCTAATCATAGAAAATAAATTTTTAGACGATATTTCATCACTACTTTCAGAAAATACAAGTGTTTTTATAAAATCTTATGGAAAGTCATCTCTATCAACGGCTTCGTTTAAAGGAACAAATGCATCTCATACAAAACTTACATGGAATAATGTTGAGTTAAATTCGCCTTTAATGGGAATTGTGGACATGTCCTTAATTCCTGTTGCTATCAGCGAAAATATTAAAATTTACTATGGTTCAGCATCTTTAAGCAAAAATTCAAATGCTTTGGGTGGATTGATAGAGCTAAATTCTTCAACAACTTGGTCAAAAGGAGTGAAAGCTAAAATTGTAAGTCAAGTTGCATCTTATTCTTCTTATGATAATTTAGGCGAAATTAGACTTGGGAATGCTAAAATTCAGTCTGTTACGAAGTTATATCATTCAATTTCAAAAAATAATTTTCCATTTTTTAATAACGATATTACTAATCAACAAATTGAATATCGCCAAAATGCAGATTATTTAAAATATGGTTTTGTTCAAGAAGTTTATTTTCGTTTTAATCATAAAAATATTATTTCTGCAAAATTCTGGAAACAGCTCTCGGATAGAGGAGTGCCTGGCTTAACAAGCAACGAAGCTGGACCTAATAATAACAAAAATCGTCAAAATTCTGGAATGAATGTCTATGCAACAAACTATACTCATTATGGCGAAAGACTTAAATTTGAGCTTAATCATGGTGCGAATTTTCAAAATTTGAATTATAAAAGTACAAACTATATTAATGGTGTTGGTTATTTGAATGTGGTTAATTCTTTTTCAAAATCAAATTCAATTTATAATTCAGCTTCTGCAAACTATAAATTTAATGAAAAAGCAGAGCTAAATGCACAAATTAATTATAATTTTCATTTTGTAAATTCAGAAGATAGTATTGTAAATCAGTATCTTACAGCAAAAAGACAAGAGGGTGGACTTAATGTTTCTGCATATTATGAAATTTTTAAAAACTTTAGGTTAGCTCTTTTATTACGACAAGATTTTTGTGATAAAAACTTAAATCCCTTTGTCCCTGTACTTTCGGCAGAGTACTTTTTTAAAAATAATTTGAGTTTGCGAGCATCTGTAGGACGAAATTATAATTTGCCAAGTTTAAACGATTTATATCTCAAACCAAGTGGAAATCCAGATTTAAAAGCAGAGATTGGGAATAATTCAAATCTTGGAGTTTCGTATTTTTTAAATAAAAAGAATTTTTCTTTAAAAACCGATTTTGAACTTAATTACAATAAAATAAATAATTGGATATTGTGGCGACCAACTGCTATGGGCTTTTGGCGACCAGATAATATTGATGCTGTAATTGCTTCGGGTTGCGAAACAAATTTAATTTTTGAATATAAGTTGCGAAAAGTTAAGTTTAAAAATATTGTAAATTATGCTTTTACAAAATCGGTTAGAGCAGACGAAAATGCAAATCCAAACGACCAGTCTTTAGGTAAGCAGTTGCCTTATATTCCAAGACATTCAGCAAATTTATTTTCTCAGGTTTCGTGGTGTAACTTTTTCTTTAATTATCAATGGACATATTTTAGCACTCGCTACACAAGTTCAGTTGCAGAACCGGGAGTTTTGGTAAGTATTTATCCATATTTTATGAATGATATCGGCATCGGGAAAAATTTTATTTTCAAAAAAGTTGATTTAGTTCTTAATTTTAAAATATATAATTTATTTAACGAAAAATATAGGTCGGTTTTGTGGCAACCTATGCCAGGACGGAATTATAGCTTACAGTTAGGTGTAAAATTAAAATGAAAATTAGAAGAATAATATATAGAATTTCGTTTTTATGCTTGTTTGTTTTTGGCATTTTCATAACTTCTTGTATGAAAGATGATTTTCGTCCAATTACTGAGTTTAACACAAATTCAAGAGGTGTGTTTATTGTTTGTGAAGGGAATTTTATGTATGGAAATGCCTCGCTTTCATATTATTCGCCTTTAGAGAAAAAAGTTGAAAATACAGTTTTTATTCGTGCAAATGGAATACCGCTTGGCGATGTGGCTCAAAGTCTTACTATTTATGATAAAACCGCGTGGATAATTGTAAATAATAGCGGAAAAGTTTATGCAATAGATATTGATAATTTTAAAATTAAAGGGAAAATTACAGACTTAGTTTCGCCAAGATATATGAGATTTATAAATCCTCAAAAGGCTTATATTACTGATTTGTATGCAAAAAATATTTATGTGGTAAATCCTCAAGATTATAGTTTGACAAAAACAATAAATATTGATGATGGTAGTGGAAAATATTATAATCATTCTTCGGAGCAAATAGTGGTTTTTGAAAATAAATTATTTATAAATACTTGGTCTTACGACAATAAAATTTTAGTTATAGACACAAATTTAGATGAAGTAATTGACAGCATTGAAGTATTTAAGCAACCAAGAAAAATTGTTGCTGACAAAGAAAAAAATCTATGGGTTTTAAGCGATGGAGGAAGCGATTACAGTGATTATAAAGGCGATGCCGGAATTACAAAAATAAATATGCAAACTCATAAAATTGAGCAAAGTTTTGTTCTTCCAAGTAAAGACAATATTACAGATATGCAAATCAACAAAACTGGAGATACAATTTTTTATGTAAATGGTAATATTTTTAGATTACCAATAAATGCAACTAGCTTACCTCAAAAAGAATGGATAAATGTAGGACATAAAACTATTTATGGCATAGGACAAGACCCATATAATTACGATTTTTATATTTCTGATGCAGTTGACTATATGCAGTCTGGAGTAATTTATCGTTACAACTCAAATTTGCATTGTGTTGATAGTTTTGCGGTGGGAATTATTCCAAATTCTTTTGTTTTTAAGTAAAAAAATAGAGACATTGTGTGCAATATCTCTATTTTTATGCAATTTTCTTTAAAAATTTTTAACACTTCAACTACGTTCAGTGCATCGCTTTAAACTCTTCCTGGGTAAACCTCAAGAGCTTTTCTTAAAGTTTCTATTGCGTTTTTAATATCTTCAATTTTTAAAACATAAGCAATTCTAACTTCATTTTTGCCAAGTCCAGGAGTATTGTAAAAACCTGTGGCAGGAGCAAGCATAACAGTTTGTTTGTTATATTCAAAATCTTCTAACAGCCATTGAGCAAATTTATCAGCATCATCAATAGGAAGTTTTACAACTGTATAGAAAGCTCCTTTTGGGTTTGGACAATAAACGCCAGGTATTTTGTTAAGTTCTGCAACCATAAAGTTTCTACGAGCAATATATTCGTTATAAACTTCTTCGAAATATGAATCTGGTGTGTCGATAGCAGCTTCGGCAGCAATTTGTCCTAATGATGGAGGACAAAGTCTTGCTTGAGCAAATTTCATAGCAGTTGCCATCACTTCTTTATTTTTTGAAACTATCCAACCGACTCTTACACCACACATGCTATAACGTTTAGAAACAGAATCTAACATAATTGCATGTTGTTCTAATCCAGGAATATTTAAAACCGACAAATGAGTGTTGCCGTCATAACAAAACTCTCTATAAACTTCGTCAGCATAAAGGAATAAATCGTGTTTTTTAACTATTTCTGCAAGTTGGTACAGTTCTTCTTTTGAATATAAATATCCTGTTGGATTGTTAGGATTGCAAATTACAATACCTTTGGTTTTTGGAGTGATAAGTTTTTCAAACTCTTCAAGTGCAGGAAGTCCAAAATCGTTCTTAATACTTGATGTAATAGGTTTAATAACTACTCCTGTTTGAATAGCAAAACCGTTATAGTTTGCATAAAATGGTTCTGGAATAATAACTTCATCGCCTTCGTTTAAAGTTGACATAAACGAAATTGTAATAGCTTCAGAACCACCGTTGGTAACAATAATGTCTTCGGGTGTAAGTTCAAGACCGATTTTTTTGTAATGTTCAACTAATTTTTTGCGATAAGAAATATTACCAGCAGAGTGACTGTAAGCAATTACAGTATCTTTCATTCCTTTAACTGCATTTAAAGCAACCTCAGGAGTTTTAATGTCAGGCTGACCAATATTTAAGTGGTAAACTTTAACGCCACGAGCTTTTGCTGCTTCTGCGTAAGGAACTAATTTGCGAATAGGTGAAGATGGCATTGCCATACCTTTTTTAGAAATTTTTGGCATAATCTTTTAAATATATTAGTTATTATTAATTTTATTCTTTTTTTGATTCATACTTTTTGTATTGTTTTCTTTTTTAGAAACATTTGTTTTATTTTCTATAGCTTGTTCTTGTGTGTCCGAAGGCAAAACTTCACCTTTAATTTGAAGTTGTATAGGTTCATCTTGTCCTTCGACATAAACATAAGCATATTTTGTAAATTTTCCAATTATTCGAGAATCATAAACAATTGAAATTTTTTGCTTTTTCTTATTTGTAATTTCTTCTCGAGACCAGTCAGCAGCAGCACAACCACAACTTGTTTGTACATTAGTAATTTTTACAGGCTTTTTACTTACTTTTTTAAAAACAAAAACAGCTTTAGCTTCGGATTCATGTTTAATTTTTCCAAAATCGTAAACTAAACTTTTAAACAAAATTATTGATTGTTTTGAAGTTTTTGCAGGTGATTCAAAGTCTTTATTTTGTCCAAATACAAAACTTGAACACAAAATTAATGCAAAAAGTAAAAGTTTAGTTTTCATAAAATAATTTTGCGTAAATTTATACAAAATTATTCTAATTAAAGAATGTTAAATGTTTTTTGTTAAATGTTTTATAAAAGACTTTTTAAAAATTATTGTTAAAACAATTATTTAGGTAATTCTTGGTAAACTTCTTCAAAAAATTTCAAAACATTATCTGTTTCATATTCCCAAAAGTCGTAATTATGTCCTGCCGCAGTAGGGAAATTTGCTTTAATTTTTATATTTGGTTGATGTAGTTTAATTGAGTCATACATTGCTTTGCTTTGCTCTACAGGCGATACCCTATCAGCCTCGCCATGTGCAATATAAATTGGAGTTTTAAAATTTTTACAATCATAAGCAAAGCATTCTTTTTTCCATCTTTCAGGAAAATCTTCGTAATGACCTAAAAATGAATAATATATATATTCATCTGTCATTTTTGTAATATCAAAATCGCCCGAAAGACTTGCAACTGCTTTAAAAATATTTGGTCTATAATAGGCGAGAAGAGTTGCGCCTCTACCACCTGTGCTAATTCCTGCAACAAAGGTGTTTTGACCTGGCAACAGCAAGTTCATACTTTCTTGTATCATAGCAATTTGTGTTTCCATAATCCATGTGATTGTCGGATATTTTTTATAATTTGCAATAGTTTGCGGATAAATTTCTAAAGTATAATTTGATTTGCTGTAATCAGGAATTATTAAAACATAATTTTGATTTAAAGCTTTTTCGCAAAAGCTGGTTTTTTCGCACCATTCGTCAGCAGGTAAATTCCAACCATGTAATAATAAAATTGTACCTTTAATATTAGCATCTTTTGGAGGATAAATTATTTTTGTGCTAACAATAAAACAACAGTCATATTTATATGAAAGAATAGTGTCGTTTTTATGAGGAATTTGTACAACTTCTTGATTTTTAGTTATTTCTTGACTTTCTGTTGTTTTTGCGTTTTCAACAGTTTTTTTTTCTTTGTGATTGTTGCAGGCATAAAATATTGCTAAAGTGATGATAGTCAGGTAAATAGTTTTTTTCATAAAATAAAATTTATTTATGATTTTAAAATTAAACCGAATTGTATTATTATTGTCGCCAAAATAAATAAAATATTGTGAAAAATTCAAAAACTGTACAAAAAATAGGTTTACTGACTGCAATTTCTTATGTGATTGCGAATATGGTTGGAACAGGAGTGTTTACATCTCTTGGATTTCAACTTGCTGGTGGAGTTACAGATGTACCTGCGATAATGATTTTATGGCTAATGGGAGGAATTATTGCTTTTACAGGTGCTCAAGTTTATGGAGAATTGGGTTCTGTTATGCCTCGCTCTGGCGGTGAATATCATTTTCTTTCAGAGTTATATCATCCTGCTTTGGGTTTTATGTCTGGATTTTTTTCAATGTTTGTGGGATTTGCCGCACCAATAGCTTTGGCATCAATGGCTTTAGGTACTTATTTTTCTAATGTTTATTCAGGAATTAATCCTCAATATATTGCAGCAGGAGTTATAGTCTTAGTAACTATTGTACATTCAACTAGCATAAAATCAGGCGGTGCTTTTCAAAATGTTTTTACAATAATTAAAATTTTATTGATTATAGCTTTTATTGTTGCTGGTTTTGTTTTTACACCAGAACCTCAAAATATTTCTATTATACCAAGCTCTGTAACTTGGTCTCAAGTTTTAAGTTCAGGCTTTGCAGTATCTTTAATTTTTGTGTATTATTCTTATTCGGGTTGGAATGCATCGGCATATTTTGTGTCAGAACTTAAAAATCCTGCAAAAAATTTACCAAGATCTTTAATTATTGGAACTTTAATAGTTACTATTTTATATTTATTGGTGAATTTTATATTTTTATATGTATCACCAGTAAGTTCCTTGACTGAACAGTTAGATATTGGTGCAATTGTTGCTGTTGGTATATTTGGAGCAAAAGGCGGAATGATTATGTCGGGATTAATTTCACTTTTATTAATTTCAACAATTTCTTCTATGATTTTTGCAGGACCACGAGTAATCCAAGTGATTGGCGAAGATTATCCTGCCTTGAGCTTTATCAAAAGAAAACGCAAAAATGGAGTGCCTTTAGTAGCTATTTTAATTCAAAGTGCAATTAGTTTGATTTTATTATTTACATCAACTTTTGAGCAATTATTATCTTACTTGGGCTTTGTGATGAATATTTTTGCAGTTTTAACGGTAATAGGAATATTTATTCATAGGAAAAGATTCCCAAATATGTCCAGACCTTTTAAAACTAAAGGCTATCCAATTGTTCCAATAATATTTATACTTTTTGTAATATGGAATATGATTTTTATGTTTAAAGAAAAAACTATAGAAACTTTAATTGGACTGGCAACTTTATTAATCGGATTAGCATTTTATTATGTTGCAAAAGCCTTAGAAAAGAAAAGCAGTACTTCATAATGATAGTTTGAGTTTATAAAGTTAAGCCAAGCTCGTAGCATCTTTCGACTTTTAACTTTTAACTGAATTCTTAATTCTCAATTCTTCATTCTTCATTCTTAATTAATTTCCCTAGGCAATATAAATTTCCATCTCTTGAAGCAACAAAAAGTCTTCCGTAATGAATTATTGGAGTTGCTTCGCCTCTTATTTTAGAATTTTTTTCTAATAAACTAAAATTGCAATTTTTATCGTATTCAAACATGTACAAGCCTTCGTAAGTCAAGACTATAAGTCTATCTTTTGTAAAAATTGGAGTTGAGATTGAAGGTCCAGTTTCGTATTTGAAAATTTCTTGAGGTTGAGGGTATAAAATTTTATCACATGGTCCTTTTACAGAATCGTAGGGGTTAATAAATTCATTTTCAACAACATACAAATAACCATCAATTCCAACGAAAGCAGCTAATGAGTTGTCGTTTTCAGAGATATACTTATCATTAATAGCACAAGAGCCAATAATACCACCTTGCCAGCTCACAAAATGTTTGTCTCCAGTAGGGTAGAACCAAACCACACAAGAGTCTTTATGTTTTGTTGGGTCAATTAGCATTGCTCCACCATTTCCAGGAATATATTCCTTTTCTATACTTATTAGTACTTTTTTATCTCTTGTTATAATTGGCGAGCCGTCCATATCTGAGCCAGTTTTAAATTGAATATCAAAAAGCCCATTATTTCTATCATATTTGTATAAATATCCAGCACCAGAAGTAACAAAAATAAAATTGTCCAATAATGAAGGTGCGCTTTCAATTACAACATTTCTACGATGAGCCTGAATATCTTCTTTAGTGTAAAGTGCTTGTTTAAAAAATTCTACAGGTTGTTTGTAAGAGTCAATTATTTGAGCAGAATCGGGATTTGGGTTAAGTTTTACAAAATCGCCAGTTTCCAATCCTAAAAAAATTGTATCATCAACAATTAGTGCAGTACCGTCAACATCTCTACTAAATGAACCACCATATACTGAATTATATCGCCACAATTCTTTTCCTGTTCTAAACGAAATAGCTCTATAACTAAAAATATATTTTTCGTAAAGCGGAACTTCAAATCCTCTTCTGCTACCTTGAAAAATCACTATTTTATCAGGGTCATCTTTAGCTTTATTTGGATTAACCCAAACACAACCAGTTGATTTTATTACATCTTCATAGGGATATTTCCAAACTACTTTGCCATTTCTAGCTTTGATTTTTCTTAAATTATAATCATAAGCACCTTGAATCAAAAAAAGTTCGCCTTGATCTTCCACTAACAAGGCTTGACCAGTCCAGCCAGCACCACACATATCTCTAACTTCTTGCTCTTTATTAGGAAAAATAGTTTGTCCGCATCCTAAGTTAGTTTTCCATATAATATCTAAACTTTCAGGAGCTATGTTTCCGTAGTAATTGCGTTCTTCGTTTCCTAAAAATGTTGGTATTATAAGTTTTATACCATCATCATTATTAGCATCTTTTTGTTTTAATGGAGATTTAAGAAAACTAAAGCTACAAAAAAAAATAAAAGCTATTGCTATTATAATATTAATCAAAGGATTTACCCGGATATTGAGTTTCATTTATTAATTGTTCGTATTCAGATGGATTTGGAGCAATCATATATCTAAGCGGATTGACACTCGAATTATTTATTAAAATTTCATAATGCAAATGTGGAGCTGTTGATAAACCAGTAGAACCAACTGTTCCGATAAGTTCACCTCGTTTTACTTTTTGCCCTTTTTTTACATTTATGGTATATAAATGTGCATATCTTGATTTTAGTCCATTAACCCCATGATTTATTACTATATTATTACCATAACCAGTTCTAATTTTTTCTACATGTTCTACAACACCATCGCCAGAAGCATAAACAGGAGTACCAGTAGGAGCAACCATGTCAATCCCATGATGCATTTGTATTACCCCTAAAATTGGGTGAGGACGATAACCATAAAAAGAACCTATACGAGTTAGTTCGTTTACGTGAATTGGTTGCAAAACAGGGAGCGATTTAAAAATATTGTCTCGTTTTTTTATTTCGGCTAATAAAATTTTGTAAGACTCGTCTTGAATTTTTAATTTTAACTCAAACTCGTCTAGTTGTTTGGCAACATCTTTTATAATTTCAGTGCTATTATAACCGTCAAAAATTTTATATCTATCGCTGCCACCAACCCCAGCATTACGAACACTAATAGGTATGCTATCTAATTCAAATGTGCTACGATAAATATAATTGTCGTTGTTAGCAATCACATTTAATAAACTGTCGTTTACTTTTAGTCGTTGGTTAATTTTATTTAAATTTTCTTGTAAAAATTTAACTTCTGCTCGTAAAAGTTTCTCTTCTGGTGACTCATAAATTAAAATGTATAATACCATTAGAATAGCCCCAAATGACAAAGATACAATTGAGCGTTGAAAAAGTTTAAGAAAAAATTTCTTGAAACTAAACTTAATCTTTTCGTATTGAAGCGTTTCGGAGTTAAATTTATATTTTGTTTTAATTTTTGTCATTAAAATTATAATAATACCAAAATTAAGGTGCAAAAATACATAATTTAACTAACTTTGCAAACTAAAATTAAATAAAGTTTTTAATAGTTTTATAATTGATTTTATAAATTATGGATTCTAAACAAATTAGACAAAAATTTAAAGATTTTTTTGAAGGAAAAGCTCATAAGATAGTGGCTAGTGATTCTATGGTAATAAAAAACGATCCAAGTTTAATGTTTACAAATGCTGGTATGAATCAGTTTAAAGATATTTTTCTTGGTTCGCGAAAGCCTGAAAATTTAAGAGTTGCAAATTCACAAAAATGCCTTAGAGTTTCTGGTAAACATAACGACTTGGAAGATGTGGGACACGATACCTATCATCATACTATGTTTGAAATGTTGGGAAATTGGTCCTTTGGTGATTATTTTAAAGAAGATGCCATTGCTTTCGCTTGGGAATTATTGACAGAAGTTTATAAAATTGATAAATCTCGTCTTTATGCTAGTGTTTTTGGTGGTGATAAAACCGAAAATTTAGAAATAGATACAGAAGCAGAAACAATTTGGAAAAAATATCTTTCAGAAGATAGAGTTTTGCATGGTTCTAAAAAAGATAATTTTTGGGAAATGGGGGATATGGGTCCATGTGGTCCTTGTTCAGAAATTCATGTGGACATTAGAAGCGATGAAGAACGCGAAAAAATAGACGGAAAAGACTTGGTAAATCAAGACCATCCGCAAGTTATTGAAATTTGGAATTTAGTATTTATTCAATATAATAGAAAAGCTGACGGAAGTTTAGAAGTACTACCACAAAAACATGTGGATACAGGCATGGGGTTTGAACGTTTATGTGCTGTATTACAAGGTGTGAAGTCGAATTATGATACAGATATTTTCCAAACTTTAATAAATCATATTTCTGAAATTTCGGGCAAAAAATATGGAGATGATGAAAAAGTTGACATTGCATTACGTGTAATTGCCGACCACTTACGTGCTGTCGCTTTTGCTATTGCTGATGGACAGCTTCCTTCAAATAATAAAGCTGGCTATGTTATTAGGCGAATTTTAAGACGTGCTGTACGATATGCTTATTCGTTTTTAGACCTAAAAGAAGCTTTTATTTATAAATTAGTTGATACTCTTGTTGATTTGATGGGAGAGTCTTTTCCAGAACTTATTAGTCAAAAAAATATTATTGAAAAAGTAATAAAAGAGGAAGAAACAGTGTTTTTGCGAACTTTGGAAAAAGGTATTCGCTTGCTTGACACTGAAATGGAAAGATTGAAAAAAGAAAATAAAAATACTGTTAACGGAACTCAGGCTTTTATTTTGTATGATACTTTTGGATTTCCTCTTGATTTAACTGAACTGATTGCTCGTGAAAATGGCTTAGTCGTTGATGTTAAGGGTTTTGATAATGAAATGCAAAAGCAAAAAGAAAGAGCCAGAGCTGCTGCAGAAATCGATACTGACGACTGGACAGTTTTAAAAGATGTTGAAGAAACAGAATTTGTGGGTTACGATAGCTTGAAAGCAGAAATAAATATCGTAAAATACAGACGAGTAGAACAAAAAAATAGTAAATATTATCATCTTATTTTTGATAAAACTCCATTTTATGCCGAAGCTGGTGGACAAGTTGGAGATAGTGGTTTTATCCGTAGTATCAACGAGGATATTGAAATTATTAATACTATAAAAGAACATAATTTAGTAATTCATATTGCAAAAAATTTACCACAAAACCCAGAAGCAACTTTTACAGCTGAAGTAAATGTTGAAAATAGAACTTCTACAGCAAATAATCATACAGCTACTCACTTGTTACATCATGCTTTGCGGGGTGTTTTAGGAAATCATGTAGAGCAAAAAGGCTCTTTGGTTTCGCCAGAAAGATTGAGATTTGATTTTGCACATTTCAATAAACTAAGTGATGAAGAAATTCGATTGATTGAAAAACAAGTAAATAAAAATATTCGTCAAAATATTAGCAAAAACGAAAAAAGAAATATTCCTATAAATAAGGCTAAAGAAATGGGAGCTGTTGCTTTGTTTGGCGAGAAATATGGAGACGAAGTAAGAGTTATAAAATTTGGCGATTCAGTAGAACTTTGTGGTGGTACTCATGTTGAAAGCACAGGTCAAATAGGATTTTTTAAAATTGTTTCTGAATCAGCTATTGCTGCTGGCATTAGAAGAATAGAAGCAGTTACAGGCGAAGTTGCTGAAAATTTAGTTTTCGAAAAATTTGATACAGTTTCAGATATAGCTTCAATTTTCAATAATCAAAAAGATTTGCTAAAAGCAATAAATAATGTTTTGGAAGAAAATGAAAAATTGAAAAAACAATTTGAAAAATTCCATGCAGAAGAATTAAAAATAATAAAACGTCAATTATTAGAGCAAGCTGAAAATGTTGGAGATGTGAAACTTATAGTTTCTGAAATAGATTTGAAAGACGCTAATGATTTAAAAGAAATTTGTTCACAAATTCGAGGAGAAGTATCTCAATTTGCTTGTGTATTAGCAACAGCTATAGAAGATAAACCATCTTTAATAATTGCGTTTTCTGAAAATTTAACAAAAGAAAAATCTTTAAATGCAGGAACTTTAATTCGTGAAACAGCAAAATTTATCCAAGGTGGTGGCGGCGGACAAGCATTTGTTGCAACAGCAGGTGGAAAAAATCCAAATGGAATTTCTCAAGCATTAGAATTTGCTAAAAATGAGATATTGAAAGTGCTTTAGAATTATTTTATCCTAAAATAGTTGACATATTTTGCCGATTTTGGTGTTTTTTACGTCAAAAATCTGTGCAAATCAAAAGTTGTACTTTAGAAATACATGTAAAAATAAAGTTGTATTTTAGATTTACATAAAATGTTGTATGTCTTAAAATACATATTTCTAAAAATTGTAAATATTTATTGTGTAATTTTAAGAAAATCATTGTGTAATTTTAAAATATTGTTTGTGTATATTTAAGAAATTATTCGTACAATTTTAAAATAAATCTTGTGTAGTTTTAAAATATTCATTATGTAAATTTAAAATTTATATTGTGTATATTTAAAATAAAACTTGTGAAAATTTAAAAATATCTTTGTGTAAATTTAAAATAATATGTTTGTAATTTTAAAATATTGTTTGTGTAAATTTAAAATAATGGTTGTGTAATATTAAAATGTGTTTTGTGTAAATATAAAATATTCTTTGTGTAATTTTAAGAAAATCATTATGAAAATATAAAATAAAGCTTGTGCAAATTTAAAATAATTATTTATATTTGCATCATAATTACATTAAAGAAATAATTATGGTAGTTCATCGAGAAATAGTTACTGCAATGCGACAGTTAGGGGATAAGTTTCCTGTTGTTGTTCTTACAGGACCAAGGCAATCGGGAAAAACGACTTTGTTGAAAGCAATGTTTTATGACTATAGATATGTTAGTCTTGAAGACCCAGATATAAGGATTTTTGCAGAAAGTGATCCACGTGGTTTTTTGAAACAATATGATAAGTATATTATTTTCGACGAAATACAACGAGTACCGCATCTGTTTTCATATATACAATCTATTGTTGATGACAGCGGAATAATGGGGCAATTTATTTTTTCTGGCTCACAAAATTTTCACTTGATGCAAAACATTACACAAAGTTTGGCAGGTAGAGTTGCTATTTTCAGATTATTTCCTTTTGATTTTCAAGAATTAAAAAGAGCAGGATTGCTTCAAAATGACTATACAACACATTTACTAAAAGGATTTTATCCTGCGATTTATAATCGAAAAATTAGACCAGCAGATTTTTATTCTAATTATATTGAAACTTATGTTCAGCGAGATGTAAGTGAGTTGCTCGCTATTCAAGATATGAGTTTGTTTAAAAAGTTTTTATCTTTATGTGCTACAAGAGCAGGACAAATTTTAAATATGAGTAGTTTGGCAAAGGAAAGTGGAATTTCGGTTCCAACTGTAAAAGCATGGTTGTCTGCTTTGGAAAATAGCTATGTTGTTTTTCTGTTGCAACCTTATTATAAAAACTTTAGCAAACGTATTACAAAATCTCCTAAACTTTATTTTTATGATACTGGGTTGCTCTGTAATTTACTTAGAATAAATAATGTGTCTAAAATAAAAAATCAAGCTGTAAAAGGTGCATTATTTGAAAATATGATAGTTTCGGAGTATGTGAAAAAGAAATATCATCAAAATGCGAGACAAATAGATTTGTGGTTTTGGCGTGATTCTCATGGTAATGAGGTGGATTTACTTTTAGAAAAACCACAAGAAACAGAAATTGTAGAAATAAAAGCTACACAAACCGTTATGCCTGATTTATTTAAGGGATTAAATTATTATGCAGCACTTGAAACAGAAATAAAACTGACAAAAACACTAATTTATGGAGGAAGTGAACGTCAAGAACGAAGTGTGGCTCAGGTGGTGCCTTGGAATGAGGTTAGTGTTTGATTGAAAAGGATTTGGAAATTGGCTATGTGTTAACAGTTTTAGTAAAGTATAACAGTCTTATCCTAAAAAAGTTATACTTTAGAAATATATATAAAAATAAAGTATTATTTGTTGTGAAAATTTAAAATATATGTTGTGTAATTTTTAAATATTATATGTGTAAAATTAAGATAATGTTAGTGTAAATTTGAAGAAACCATTGTACAATTTTAAAATATTTCTTGTGTAAATTTAAAATGTTTATTATATGTTAATCACAGATAAAAAAATAACTTATATTTGCACATATAATCTCTTTCTGATGAGACGTTTACTATTGATATTAGCGACACTTTTTTTAATACTTATCTTTTCTGGAAAAGCGATAAGTAGGGAATCCAAGCAGGTTTTGCACTTGTATTTTGATAAACCAGCTACTTGTTGGGAGGAGACGCTTCCTCTTGGTAATGGACGAATAGGCATGATGATAGATGGAGCTATTGATACGGAGGAGGTGATTTTAAACGACATTACAATGTGGTCGGGAAGTGTAGATTTGGAAACTATAAATCCCAATGCAAAAGAACAGCTTCCTTTAATTCGTCAGCTTTTACTTGAAGGAAAAAATGAGCAGGCTCAAGAATTAGTGTATCGCTATTTTAAATGTGGTGGAAAAGGTTCTAATTTTGGAAATGGCAAAGATACTCCTTACGGTTCTTTTCAACTGCTTGGAAAACTGAAAATTAAACATTTTTATCCCGATAAATCTGAAGTTACAGAGTATAGTCGAAAACTTTCGTTGAATGATGCCGTTGCCACTACGCAATTTAAAAAGGGAAAATTTACATACCAAAGACAATATTTTGCTTCTCACGCAGATGATTTGTTGGTCGCTCATTACACTACTGATAATAAAAATGAATTGTCGATGGAGATAATGTTAGAACGTTCCGAAAGAGTGAAAATTGATGTCTATGCTGATGAATTTGTGATGCAGGGACAATTGAATGACGGTTATGAAGGCGATAAAGGAGTTCGTTATTTTTTTACTTTAAAAATTCAAAAAAATGGAGGAACGCATTGCACTACAGATAGTTCTTTAATTATTAGCAATGCTTCTGAGGTAACGCTATTGATGAGTACTTCAACCAATATGTTGGATAAGAATTATATTCAAACGGTTCAAGACAACTTGAGCAATGCTGAAAAATATAGTTTTGAGCAGTTGAAAAAGCGTCATATTGAAGTTTATCGTGAAAAATTTGATAGAGTTAAGCTGGATTTAGGAGTTCAAAAACTTGATGTCCCAACAGACCAACGCTTGCTTCAATTTCAATCAGATGATGATCCATCTTTGGTCGCACTTTATTTTCAGTATGGTCGCTACTTGATGATTAGTGGTACTAGAGAAAATAGTTTGCCACTTAATTTACAAGGACTTTGGACTAATCAATTGCAAACACCATGGAATGGAGATTACCATTTGAATATCAATCTACAGATGAATTATTGGTTGGCTGAAGTAGGAAATTTGGCTGAACTTCACCTGCCTTTGGTTAGATTAACTGAGTCGTTGCAAGCTTCAGGAGAAAAAACAGCACAAGGATTTTATAATGCAGATGGCTGGGTGGCTCACATGATGACAAATCCATGGTATTTTACAGCTCCTGGTGAGCATGCTTCTTGGGGAGCAACAAATACTGGTGGAGCTTGGCTTTGT
>DAONZU010000019.1:0-5220 GCA_035406965.1 Bacteroidales bacterium | reverse complement strand
TCCTGGTGAGCATGCTTCTTGGGGAGCAACAAATACTGGTGGAGCTTGGCTTTGTGCACATCTTTGGGAGCATTATCAATACGGATTGGATACAACTTTTTTGCGATCTGTATATCCTATTATTCGTGGTGCAGCTCAATTTTTCCTTTCATCTATGATAGAAGAGCCTCAACATCATTATTTAGTAACAGTTCCTTCTTCTTCTCCAGAGAATGGTTTTAAAATTCCAAATTCAGATAAGGCAATCTATGTTTGTCTTGGACCGACCATGGACACACAGATTATTCGTGAACTTTTTAATAATCTTCTTTCGGCAGCTAAAATATTGAATATCAACGATAATATTACGGAAGCAGTTGAGCAGGCATTATTACGTCTTCCACCAAATAGAATAAGTTCCAAAGGATATTTAATGGAGTGGTTGGAAGATTATGAAGAAGTTGATATTCATCACCGACATGTATCTCATTTATATGGATTGCACCCGTCAAATCAAATTTCACCTGATTTTACTCCAGAATTGGCTCAGGCAGCAAAAGTAACACTCAATAGACGAGGTGATGCGGGAACAGGATGGTCAAGAGCTTGGAAAATTAACTTTTGGGCTAGATTGAAAGATGGAAACCGAGCTTATAGTTTGTTGAAAAAACTGCTTGAACCAGCTTGGAATCCAGAAAATAGTGAGGAACAGCGGGCAGGAACTTATCCTAACCTTTTTTGCGTTCATCCACCTTTCCAGATTGATGGTAATTTAGGCGGAAGTGCTGGAATTGCTGAAATGTTAGTTCAGAGTCAGCATGGTTTTATTGAGTTACTTCCTGCATTGCCCGATAACTGGAAAAACGGTAGTATCAAAGGAGTTTGTGTGCGTGGAGCAGGAGAAATCAATTTTGTTTGGGCGAATCATCAGGTTAAAGAGTTTACGCTCAGAGCAAAAGCAGATCATCAATATAAAATTAAAATTCCAGACTATGTTAAAACACTAAAATTGAATAATAAAAAAATAGAGGGAAAAGCTACTCCATTTTTAAACCTAAATTTGAAAAAAGGAGATGAAGTTAGGGTGAAGTTGAGGGTGATTTAGGATAGGTGCGGGGAGTGCCTGTATTGTTCAGTATGGAAACTGATAAATAAATTAATGAAAAATGCTTGTAGGTTTAATTTTTTTAGTAATTGTGCAGTATAAATGCAATAAGACAAATAAAAATAAACTTATAAAACTTATTTTTCTACAGTTCTCCTAAAAAAATGTTTTGGGTCGCCTTTGTCGCCATAGCCAACTTTGTCGCCAGCTAAAGCAATTTGTTTTTCTAAAATTTTGATGTAATTATCTGTTTCAGGTGCAATATCAGGTTTGCCTTTATAGAGATTATAGCTTTTATGATAGCGTACAGGAGTAATATTTGGCATAATTACATTTGCACCAACTCTAATTCCTTCTTCTCTGCCGTCTGGATTTATGGCTTGAAGTGCTGTTGATGAAGCAATATTTACATCTTTCATTAAAAAACGTAAAACTGCAATCATTTTTAAACTTAAAAAATACCTTTCTTCAATTGGTAGCAATAGATCGCGATATTGATAAAGTGGTGTGTCTTCATGTTCAATATAAGGTCCCATTCCTATCATATCAATGTCGAGTTTTTGTATAAATAACAAATCATTGGCTAAATCTTCAATAGTTTGGAAAGGCAAACCAATCATAACACCTGTTCCCGTGATATAACCAAGTTTCTGTAGGGTGTAAAGATTTTCTATTCTTCTTTCTAAATTATGAAGTTTATCCTGTGGATGAATTTTTTTAAAAATTTCAGGATTTGAACTTTCAATTCTTAATAAATATCGTGTGGCACCAGCATCAAACCAACGTTTAAATGTGTCAGTTTTTTGTTCGCCAAGCGAAAGTGTAATCCCTGGTTTTTTCTCACACATTTTGGTAATTTGTCTTAAAATATGCTCAACTTTATCAATAAAAGCAGTATCACTTCTTTCACCTGATTGAATAACTATGGAACCCCAATTACGGTCTAAAGCATATTTTACAGAATTGAAAACTTCCTCATCACTAATCATATATCTTTCAGCATTTTTATTACCACTTCTAATTCCACAATACAAGCAGTTTCTGGTGCAAATATTTGATAATTCGATTAGTCCACGAAAGTAGGTGTAGTTACCAATATATTTAGTTTTTATTTCAGCAGCTTTATTAAAAATAATTTCAGCTTCTTCTTTATTTGCAGATAATAAAATTATTAAATCATTTTTATCTAAAACGGATTTTTGAAGAATATCTGCTATTTTGTTGTGCATATATTTAATATAGTTTTATCTAAACAAAATTAACAAGTTTATTTGTATATTGTTTATTAAGGGTCTTTAAAACTACTTTTTAATGTTTTGTTCTGCAGCTTCTAAAGTATTTAGTAATAATGCTACTCTTGTCATTGGACCAACACCACCAGGAACTGGAGTAATGTATGAACATTTTTCGGCAACATTTTCAAAGTCAACATCGCCAGCAAGTTTAAATCCGCTTTTTGTTTTGTCAGATTCAACTCTAGTTGTTCCAACATCAATAACGACAGCCCCTTTTTTAACCATATCGGCAGTAACAAAATTAGGATTTCCCATAGCAGAAATTAAAATATCTGCGGAACGACAAATTTGTTTAATATTTTTTGTTCTGCTATGTGCAACTGTAACAGTACTATTCATTTTATTTTGTGACATTAAAATGCTTAGAGGACGACCAACAATATTACTACGTCCAATAATAACACAATGTTTTCCAGAAGTTTCTATTCCATATTTATTTAAAAGAATAGTGATGCCCATTGGAGTTGCAGACTTAAAAGAGTCTAAACCTATTGTCATTTTTCCAATATTTATTGGGTGGAAACCGTCAACATCTTTTTTTGGATCAATTGCTTCAATTACTTTTCGACTGTCAAATTGTTGGGGTAGTGGAAGTTGAACAATAAATCCATCAATTAAAGGGTCTGAATTTAATTTTTCAATAATTTTGTAAAGTTCTTCTTCGGCAGCATTTTCTTCTAATCGTATTAAACTAGAATCAAAACCAACTTCTTCACAATCTTTCATTTTATAGTTAACATAAGATTCAGAGCCAGGATCATTACCAACTAATACAGCAGCAAGATGTGGAACGCGACCACATTTTTGCTTGATTTGCAAAGCTTTAAGTTTAATTTCTTCTTTAATTTCGCTTGCAATTTTGTTTCCGTCAATTAGTTCCATAGTAGTTTGATTTACATTTGTTTGTAATTATTAGTTTTAACTCTATCTCATTCTTCTTGCCATTTTTTTCTTAGTTTTATTAGATGAAAGTGCTCTCATCATTTTTTTTGTTTCATCAAATTGCTTTAATATTCTGTTTACTTCAACAACAGTAGTTCCAGAGCCATCTGCAATTCTTTTTCGTCTGCTTCCATTTATAATGCTAGGATTTCTGCGTTCTTCTAAAGTCATTGAGTAAATTATTGCCTCAATTCCTTTAAAAGCGTCATCGTCAATATCTAAATTCTTAATTGCTTTTCCAAGTCCAGGAATCATGCTAGCGAGGTCTTTTATATTCCCCATTTTTTTAATTTGCTTAATTTGAGCTAAAAAGTCTTCAAAATCAAATTGGTCTTTAGCAATTTTCTTTTGTAGTTTACGCGATTCTTCTTCATCAAATTGTTCTTGTGCTTTTTCAACTAAAGAAACTATATCACCCATTCCCAAAATACGGTCAGCCATACGTTCGGGGTGAAATACGTCAATCGCTTCCATTTTTTCACCAGTACCAACAAATTTTATAGGTTTATTGACAACAGAGCGAATTGAAAGAGCTGCCCCACCACGTGTATCACCATCTAATTTTGTTAAAATTACACCATCAAAGTCAAGTCTATCGTTAAATTCTTTTGCTGTATTAACTGCATCTTGTCCAGTCATTGCATCAACTACAAAAAGAATTTCTTGAGGATTAACAGCTTTTTTAATATTTTCTATTTCCTCCATCATTTCTTCGTCGATTGCCAAACGACCAGCCGTGTCAATTATAACTAAATCATGTCCATACATTTTGGCATGTTTAATCGAATTTTGAGCGATTTTTACAGGATTTTTATTGTCTTCTTCAGCATAAACTTTTACGTCAATTTGTTCGCCGAGTACTTTTATTTGTTCAATAGCAGCAGGACGATAAACGTCGCAAGCAACTAAAAGTGGATTTTTGCCTTTTTTGGATTTAAGCATACTGGCTAATTTACCACTAAAAGTAGTTTTACCTGAACCTTGAAGCCCTGACATCAATATAACAGCAGGATTACCTTTTGTATTTATATCAACAGCTTTCCCACCCATCAATTTTGCTAGTTCATCATGAACTATTTTAATCATTAATTGGTTGGGTTTTAAGGATTTTATGACATTTTGTCCAATTGCTTGTTCGCGAACATCATCGCAAAAAGTTTTTGCAGTTTTATAGTTTACGTCAGCATCAAGCAAAGCTCTGCGCACATCTTTTAAAGTCTCTGCAATATTTATTTCGGTAATTTTACCTTCGCCTTTTAATAGTTTAAAAGATCTTTCTAATCTTTCCGATAAATTTTCAAACATAATTACTCTAAAATCAATTTCTAATGTTGCAAAAATAATAAAAGTTTTATAATTTAGCTCCGTGATAAATTTGTTTTTAAGTCTCTATTTGTTAATAAATTTATGTTAAATAGCAGATTGAATAAAAAACTGAGATTTATTATTTTTATTTCGATAAAAACGTTACATTTTTGCTGTTTGAAAAAATTATTGTAAAACTTAAAATATTTATATTATGTCAAAAGATGTTAAAAGAACTTCGCAAGATTTTATTGATTTAGAAGCAAAATATGGCGCACATAATTACCAACCACTACCTGCAGTGCTTGATAGAGGTGAAGGTCCTTTTTTATGGGATGTTGAAGGAAAAAAATATTTCGATTTTCTAAGTGCATATTCGGCTGTAAATCAAGGACATTGTCATCCTAAAATTATTAATGCTTTAATAGAACAAGCAAAGAAATTAACTTTGACTTCGAGAGCTTTTTATAATTCAACTTTGGGTGATTATGAAAAATTTATTACCGAATATTTTGGTTATGACAAAGTTTTACCAATGAATACAGGTGCCGAAGCAGTTGAAACAGCTTTAAAATTAGCTCGTCGTTGGGGAGT
>DAONZU010000018.1:8127-29917 GCA_035406965.1 Bacteroidales bacterium | reverse complement strand
TTCTTAATACTTTGTTGAAAACTTAATTAATGATAAAGAGTTTTTAGTTGTGAGTTTTTAAAAACTTCACACTGATAAAATTTCTTTAGTGCAAGATTTGTCTATACTTGCTTCGCAGAGTTCGCTTCGCTCACTCTGCTCGCAAAAACAAACCACAGATGCTTGCTCAAACACCCATAAAGCTCGTTCCAACCCCATGACGCTCGCTCGGATTTGTAATCCGAGTGCTTGGAGTTGTTACACTCGGATTGCAAATCCGAGCGAGCGGAGGAGGTTGTCTTAAAACAACAATTTTTAGTGTGTAATAAAAAAAAGAGAATTAATATTTTATATATTCGATTTAAAAATATAACTTTGCACACTTTAAATTTGAAAAAATTATTTTAATAAGAATTATTTTATTATTATGGCAAAGAGAAATAAAAAAGCTGCAGAAAAAGATGGTTTTAAATCAGTAGAATCTGCATTTAGTCGTGCAGAAAATTTTATTCAAACTAATCAAAAAGCATTTATATATGGCTTAGTAGGAGTGTTGGTTGTTGTTTTAGGTATAATTGGATACTTTAAACTAATACGCGAACCTCATGTAAAAGAAGCTTACTCTGTTTCGTTTATGGCTGAAAGATATTTTGTACAAGATTCTTTTAATTTGGCTTTAAACGGCGATGGCGACAATCTTGGATTTATTGATATTGTTGACGAATACAATAATACTCCTATGGGGAATGCTGCTAAATATTATGCAGGAGTTTGTTTTATGAGACTAAAAGACTTTGAATCTGCTATAGAATATTTAGAAAAATTCAAATCAAAAGATCCTATGGTTGGAGCATTAGCAAAAAGCCTTATCGGAGATGCAAATTTAGAATTAGGAAATATTGATGCAGCTCTAGATAATTATCTTAAAGCTGTTGAACAAGCAGATAACGAACTATTGTCGCCAATGCTTTTAATGAAAGTGGGAAGAACTTATGAGTTGCAAAAAGATTATGCAAAAGCTCTTGAAACTTATAAAAGAATAGAAACTGAATATTACGGAACAACCGAGCATAGAAATATTGAAAAATATATTAAAAGATGCGAAATGAACTTGTAAAAAGTTCTAAACATTTTATTCCTTTAATTGCTTAACACTATATTTTTATAAAATAAAAAAATTATGGCTAGTTCACTAAAAAATTTATCTCAATATTCAGAACAAGGAATTGCAAAAAACACTAAGAAAATTCCTTTGAGAATTGGTATCGCTGTTTCTGAATGGAATCAAGAAGTTACTGCTTCGCTTGCTAAAGGAGCAATTGAAACTTTAAAAAAATACGGTTTTAAAGATAAAGATATAGTGCTTAAATCTGCACCAGGAAGTTTTGAATTGCCTTTGCTTGCACAATACTTAGCAGTAGAGGCTGATGTAGATGCTGTAATATGTTTAGGCTGTGTAATTCAAGGCGAAACTCGACATTTTGATTATGTATGTTCGGGAGTTACACAAGGAATTATGCAAGTGAGTTTGGAATATAATACTCCAGTTGCTTTTGGAGTATTAACTACAGATACTCTGCAACAAGCTTTAGATAGAGCTGGAGGCAAACATGGAAATAAAGGTGTTGAAGCTGCTATTGCTGCTCTAAAAATGTTGCAAATAAAATTAGATTTTGAAGAAGAAGATGAATTGAGGTTTCAAGAAATGAACAGATCTTTTTTTGAATAAGAATAGCAAAATATTAATTTCAATATTAAACATTGCTTTAATATTTACTTTGTTTTCGTGTTCATTTTCAAAAGAATGGCTAGGAGCTGAAGTAACTTATACAAACCAAGAAACAGAAAATCTTTTAGTTAGACCTCAAAATTTTTCTTACTATACGTTTATAAAAAGCAAAAAAACTATTGATGAAAAAACAAAAGTTTTAATTCCTGAAAATGTTTATAAAATTAAAGGAAAAGATTTTGCTTATGTTGCAATGTTTTTCGATGAGGCAAACTATGGAATTGAGTCTTGGAGTTTTGGAAAAGTTTTAGCAGGCGATAATATTATGCTAGTTGAAACAAAATATCAAGCTAAAACTTGTGCTTGCAATACTTCGGGTAAGTTTTTTAAAGATTATTTCTTAGTTTATGGAAATTATTTTTTAAAAATAAAAACTTATAAAAAAACTAATATATGCGACAAGCAAGAAATTTATTCTTTTTTAGACACATACTACAAAAATAGTTACAACAAGGAATTTAATAATATCGAGGATTTAGCTAAGTTGATAAGAGATATTAACAATGAATAATCTTCCGATTAGTAAAATTTTAATTTTCTTGCATTTTTAACGAATAAAAAATATAAAAATCCCGAAAACGGCCTATTGTATTAGTTTATAAGTGCTTTGTAAAAAAAACTGCAATTTGTATATTTTTTATACAATTTGGGTTTAGATTTCGATATTTTTGTTTAATTTTACAAAGCAATTAATTCAATTTATCATGAATAAATCAATAATTATAATTATTTGTTTACTCGTATTTAGCCTATCTAAGGTTTTATCACAAGATTTGAATAATAATTTTATTGGTGCGTATCAATGTAAAGTAATCAATTGTCATAAAAATCAATTTGGACAATATGATTGCCAAGAAGCACCGGGTAGTGTTCAAATAACTTTTACTGAAGTATCAGACACATCTATAAATGTTTGTTTTCCTGATAACAGCCATTTTGCTTTAACAAAAGATAGCGATTCTTCATACATTCATTCTGGGGCACCTTATATATCTGCACTTTTTTATTCAACTGATAGTTTGAAACTTTCTAGGGTTCACAGTAGTGTTGGTTATGTTGTTTATTTAGGGAAGAAAAATTCTAATTCAATAATGGTAAATTCAAAAAATTTTGATATTACACCCTATCCAAACCCATTTGATAACCAAATTGTTATTGAAAATTTTAATGACAAAAACAGTACTGTTTACATATTAGATTTGAAAGGTATAAAGATGAATACTAAGACATTTATTAATGGCAATGATTTAATTATTGTTACCGATAAATTAGCTAAGGGAATATATTTCCTTTGGATAATTAGCGAAGATTCTAAATGTTCTTATAAAATTGTAAAACTTTAAAAGCAAGTACATATTCTTTGTGAAAAAAAAAGTTCATTTTGTATATTTTTTTTACATTATAGGTTTAGATTTCTATATTTTTGTTTAATTTTATAAAAAATTTTATTTGTTTAATTTAAAAGTATGAAGAAATGAAAACTTTAAATTTAAAAACAATAGTTGTGATAACCGTTTGTGTATTAGTTGTATTTACTTCTTGTGATAAAAATAGGGTAAATGCGGCAAAAAAAATATTAAACTTGACTGCACTTAATTCTGATAATTCAACAATTGTTAGTTTAAAATTTGATAAAGATGTACAAAAGGATAAGCAAACGTTTTCTATTGGTTGTTATGACATATCATCATGCACTTTTAACAAAAAAACCAATACATTTGGATATGAAGATTGTAATAATGTCTATAAATTTATAGATGTTGAAACTTTTACTAAAGTAAATCAATTTCAATTACCTAATTCTGATATTGTAAATTTTGTAGTTGATACTATTCGTAATTTACTTATAGGCACTTATTTTGTTGATGATGAAGACCCCGAAAGTAAAGATGGTACAGATTGGATTGTCGCTATGGACTTGAATAGTGGTGAGATTGTTTCCAATAAACAGTTTTATAAAAATGGAGCTTGGGGTTCAACATATTTTTTTAGAGCTGTTGAAAATGAATATGTATCGTTGAATTATACCAACCAGTTATTATTTGTAAATCCAACGACTGGAAATATAAATAGAACATTGAGTTTAAACATGTCTTTGGATAATGGTGTTTATGATAGTAAAAATAATCGTTTAATTGGAGTAAGTTATTCTGACGAAACACACAAAAATTATATTGTAAGTTTAGATATAAATACAGGTAATGTTTTAAATAAGAACGTTGCACAAAGTCTTAATTTTATGCTTTCAGATGTAAGCGATTACGATGAAGAACTAAATAGTTATATAATTGTGAACGACCAACAAAAAGTATTGTTTTTTGATGTGGAAACTGGTCAAATAATTCAAGAACACCAACTTGATTTTGATATTAGCTCAATACATCTTTGGAGAAGTAGTCAGTAATTGGTATAGTGTAAAGTATTATATATACAAACAAGGGGTTTGCAAAAAGAGTGAAATAGTTTATTTAACTAATCTAACAATAGATATTAACAATTAATATTTTTAAACCACACAACATCAACAAGATAGGTTTTTTGATTTTTGAAATTGTTAATAATGTTAAAAAAAACTAAGTTGTAAATCTTCGTAATTATCTTAATTTGTAGTATTTTTGAGTTTTTAAAATTAATTGATTAAATGGGAAAAATTATTGTTTTAGCCAACCAAAAAGGTGGGGTAGGAAAAACTACTACAGCTATAAATTTAGCTGCAAGTTTAGCGGTGTTAGAATATAAAGTTTTGGTTGTAGATGCTGACCCTCAAGCAAATGCAACATCGGGCTTAGGGTTTGATGTTAGACATATAAAAACTGGTTTGTACGAAACTTTAATAAAAGATGAAGACCCTCGTGGCTTAATTTTATCTTGTAATATCCCCGGACTATTTTTGCTTCCCAGTCATATCGACCTAGTTGGTGCCGAAATAGAAATGTTAGACTTACCTAATAGAGAAAAAATTCTAAAGCATGTTTTAGAAAAAGTGAAAGACGATTACGACTTTATTTTGATAGACTGTTCGCCTTCTTTAGGACTTATTGTTGTAAATGCACTTACTGCAGCAGATTCTGTACTTATTCCTGTACAATGCGAATACTTTGCTTTAGAAGGACTTAGCAAACTACTAAATACTATTAGGATAATTCAAGAACATTTGAATCCAGATTTAGATATTGAAGGTTTTGTAATGACTATGTACGATTCTCGCTTGAGATTATCCGACCAAATTTATGAAGAAGTTAGAAAACATTTTGATACTATGGTATTTGAAACAGTAATACATAGAAATGTTAAACTTGGCGAAGCTCCTAGTTTTGGACAAACAATTTTTGATTATGATGTAACATCTAAAGGAGCAACAAATTATCTAAATCTTGCTAGAGAATTGCTACAGAGAAACAATATGACAAAAATTAAAAACGAAGAAAAAATTCTTGAATAATATGGCAAAGAAAAATGCTTTAGGACGTGGTTTAAACGCTTTAATTGAAAGTAGCGATTATGAAAATTTGAATAAAACACGTGAACCTAACGAAATAAAAATAGATTTAATAGAAGCAAATCCTTTTCAACCTCGCAGTAATTTTGATGAAGAAGCACTGCAAGAACTTGCAGATTCTATCAAAGAACTTGGAGTTATTCAGCCAATTACTGTTAGAGCTTTAGAAAATGGAAAATACCAACTTATTTCTGGAGAAAGACGTTTAAGAGCTTCTAAACTTGTTGGGTTAGAAAAAATTCCAGCATATATACGAAATACCGATGACCAAGGAATGTTAGAAATGGCATTGGTAGAAAATATCCAACGCGAAGACTTAAACGCTATTGAAGTGGCTATTTCTTACCAAAGGTTAATGGACGAATGTAATTTAACTCAAGATATGCTAAGCCAAAGAGTTGGAAAAAAACGCTCAACAGTCGCTAACTATACAAGACTTTTAAATTTACCAGCAAAAATTCAGCTTGGAATAAAAGAAGATAAAATTAGCATGGGACATGCAAGAGCTTTGTTAGCAGTTAAAGATACTGACACACAACTAATGGTTTATGACCAAATCTTAAAATATGATTTTTCTGTTAGAAAAGTAGAAGAAATTGTTAAAGAACTTTCAAACGAAGAAAAAGTAAAAGAACCAGCAAAACCAAAGAAGACTCCAAAAACAACAGAAGATTATTTGCAACTACAAAAACATTTGTCATCTTGTTTTGCAGCAGACGTAGAATTTAAACGTTCTGCAAAAGGCAGTGGCAAAATTGTTATTCCTTTTAAAAATGATTATGATTTAGAAAGAATCATAGCTTTACTTGACAAATTAAATGTATAGGTTTTGAATTGTAAAACTCTCATATATATAGTTTTTATATTATTCTTTTTCCCTAATTTAATATTTGCACAAAATATTGAAGCAAATAAATCAAAGCCTAAACATTCGCCTCGAAAAGCAAGCATAATGTCGGCTTGTTTGCCAGGATTAGGGCAGGCATACAATAAAAAATATTGGAAAATCCCTATAGTTTATGCAGGGATAGGTGGTTTTGGATATTTGGCAATTAACAATCAAATTCAATTTAATAAATATAAAAACGCCTACAAACTTTTAGAAAACGGACAACCTAATGATTATCCAGATTTTAATCAAGAAGCATTAGTGCATATGATGGATGGATATAGACAAAAAAGAGATTTGTGTATTTTGGGAACTGTAGCTTTTTATATACTTCAAATTGTTGACGCAAGTGTTGATGCAAACTTATTTGATTTTGATGTTGACGATAATTTAAGTTTAAGAATACAGCCTCAAGTTCAACCAGATTTTTATAGTTCTACGTTAATACCAAGCTTGTCTTGCACAATAAATATAAAGTAATGAAGAAAGCTATATTAATATTATCCATAATTCTGTTAAGCCTAACAGGTTTTGCTCAGCAAGACGAAGATACTGTTTTTCAGTATAGAAAAAATAATGGCTATTGCATGGCAGACCATTTAGATAGCTTGCTAGCTTCGTGGTATTATTATACAGGACGAGATACTATTGCTTATTTATCCTTAACAGAAAGACATACTCATCACCATATAGATATTCCAGATTCTATTTTTGAAAAAAGAATTAGAAAAATTGTTACACCAATTGAGTTAACTTACAATAAAAATGTTCAAAAATATTTGGATAGGTATGTGAAAAACGGAAAGTGGATAGCTCCAAAATTTCTTGGACTTTCATTGCAATATTTTTCTCTTTTCGAAGAAAAACTTGATGCTTATGATATACCTCTTGAATTGAAATATTTACCAATTATTGAATCTGCTTTAAATCCAAAGGCAAAGTCGCGTGCTGGTGCGGTTGGACTTTGGCAGTTTATGTACAAAACAGGTCTTGGAATGGGTTTAGAAATAAATTCTTATGTTGATGAAAGAATGGATCCAGAAAAATCAACAGATGCAGCGTGTAGATATTTAAAAAGCCTGCATGCAATGTATGATAATTGGACTTTAGCTCTTGCTGCTTATAATGCAGGACCAGGAACAATTAATAATGCAATTAGACGTTCAGGCGGTAAAACAAATTATTGGGAACTTTATCCATATCTACCTAACGAAACTAGAAATTATGTTCCAGGATTTACAGCAATAGTTTATTTATTTACTTATGCTGATAAACATGGATACAAACCTGAGTATATCGAATTTATAGAAGATTTTGATACTGTTATGGTAAGAAAAGAATTGCATTTTGCTCAATTAGATTCTGTTTTAGGTATTTCTGTTGGCGAGTCAAGGGAATTAAATCCGCAATATAAATTAGATATTGTTCCTGCAAAAAATAAGGAATATCCACTAAAAATTCGGCGAAAATATTTGAGCAAATTTATGGAATTAGAAGATTCTATATACAATTTTATGGATACTCTTTTCTTTAATCCTAAAACTCCAGTTGTTATTTCAGATAAATATGTTGAAACTATTGTCCCTGCAACTCAACCAGAAGGAACTGTAGCTTTACAATACACAGTAAAATCAGGAGATGCTGTAGGTTTAATTTCTTCTTGGTATGGTATAAGCATAAATCAGCTAAAAGCATGGAATGGACTTGCAAGCAACAATATTAGAGTTGGGCAAGTTTTAAAAATTTATGTGCCAGCAGCTTTAGAGACTAAGTATAAAATTGTGAATAGCTTGACTTTTGAAGAAAAACAAAGAATGGCAGGAGTAAATACTTCGAGTACACCAATAAAAGAAGAACCTACCGACCCAGCATGGGAATATTATACTGTAAAATCTGGCGATACTCCTTATGGAATTTCTTTAAAATATCCGGGAGTTAGTGTAGATGATATTATGAAGAATAATAATATTACAAATGCTTCTGGCTTGAGAATAGGACAAAAATTAAAAATTAAGAAAAAATAAAACAAACTTAATATGAGAAATATAGCAGTTTTAGCAGGTGGATATACTTCCGAAAGGCAGATAAGTTTAAATTCTGGAAAGCAGGTTTTAGAAAGCCTTGACAAAACTTTGTACAATGCTTATTTGGTAGAGGTTAATGTTGACGGACTGTTTTGTATTGATAAAGACAAAAAATATCAGGTGAACTTAAATGATTTTTCATGCACATTGCCTGAAAAAACTGTAAAATTTGATTTTGCATATATTGTTATTCATGGTTCGCCAGGCGAAGATGGAAAAATTCAAGGATATTTAGATGTTTTAAATATTCCATATTCTTCTTGTTCGGTTTATGCATCTGTAATAACTTTTAACAAGTTAGCAAGTAAAAAACTTTTAGAAAATACTGGTGTGCATTTAGCGAAGTCATTGCGAATAGATAAGGATATGAGTTTTTGCATAGATGAGCTTGTTGAAGAAATTGGTTTACCATGTTTTGTAAAACCAAATACAGCAGGCTCTAGCTATGGTGTAACAAAAGTTTATGAAAAAGACAAACTCATAGATGCAATAAACCATGCAGCAGAAGAAGATAGCACTATTATTGTTGAAGAATTTATCAAAGGTGTTGAAGTTTCTTGTGGTGTTTTTAAAACAAAAAGTCAAGAAATAGTATTTCCAGTTACTGAAATTTCAACAAAAAACGATTATTTTGATACAGAAGCTAAATATCAACTAGGATTAACAGACGAAATCACACCAGCACGCATTAGCGATGAGGAAACAAAATCTGTGCAAGCATTTACATCACTAATTTATGATATTTTAGAATTAAGCGGAATAGTTAGAATAGATTATATTATTAAAGATAAAAAACCATATTTTCTTGAAGTAAACTCTATTCCTGGTATGTCGGCAGAAAGCATTATTCCAAAACAAATTAGAGCTATAAATAAAACTGTAAAAGATATTTTAAGTTTAGTAATAGAAAGTAAGTTTGAGGATTGATTATAGAAATCCATCATGATATCGCATAACTAAAATTTCAATATCATAATCTTTACCGGCGGCATCGTATTCTCGTTTAAGGTTATTTCCAAACAATACAGCAAAAGTTTGCCAGAAAAACGCATTAACATTACCTTTTAGCTCTTTAATAATTTCATAAGCGGTACTTCCACTTTCTCTATTTAGTAGTTTAACCATTAAAACCCCTTGAGAAAGAGTAAATCGAGAGAGAATTGGTCTGTAATATTTCATTAATTGTTTTTCTCTTAGTTTTACATAAACCTCTCTGTTTTTTTCGTTTGGAAAATTTTTTAAAGAATCTTCAATATTGTTGTAAGTTGCAGATAATTCTAAAACATAAGGGTAAACTTTTTTGAAATTGTTAACCAATTTGTCGTATCTTCTTCTTTCTCTAGCATTTTTAAAAACTTTCTGAGGATAAATATTAACTTGTGGAAATACATATAAAGGGTCTGAGATTTGTTTTGCAATACTGTCAACATTAAGTTCTTTATGATAATACTGAGGTTTGCCTTTGTCTTGAGCATTTGCTTCAACTAAACTTATTCCTAAAATTATAAGAAATAAAGCTATAAATTTTATTTTCATGACAATAATTTTTTAATGTTTAATAGTTGATATTCAATTTTCATACCAAATATTTTTATAGAGCAAAATCTCTTTAAAAATGATTTTTTAAATAAAAAACAAACTTATTGATTATTTTATTGTTTTAAAAAATAAAAACTATTAAATTTGCCTTAAAATCTTTATGTATGAAAAACGAAATAAAATCCATAGAAGTATTATTTAATTCGCCAGATTCAGTATTCTCAAAATTGGTAAAAGCAGATAAAGAATATTTACTTGCAAATACTGAATATCGAGTATATAAAAAAAATGAAATAGTATTTTCAGAAAATACAAAACCTACAGGTTTGTTATGTCTTTCAGAGGGAAAGGTAAAGATATATAAAGAAGGTGCCGGCGGTAGAGACCAAATTATAAGATTGTCGCGTCCTGGTGGATTTATTGGTTATAGAGCTTTGTTTGCCGAGCAAAATTATTCTGCTTCTGCTGCAGCAATAGAAAATTCAGTAGCTTTTATAATTGAGAAAAAAGCATTATTTTCTGTTATGAAAAGAGACCCAAATTTAACTTTCGGAATTTTAAAATCTCTTGCAACAGAACTTGGAGTATCTAATATGAGAACTGTGTCTTTAACTCAAAAACATATTAGAGGAAGATTAGCCGAATCTTTATTGTTTTTAATAGATACTTATGGATATTACGATGACGGAACAACAATAAAAGCTCTACTTTCAAGAGAAGACTTGGCAAACCTTAGTAATATGACTACAAGCAATGCAATAAGAACACTTTCTTCATTTGCTCAAGAAAAAGTTATTGCTTTAGACGGAAGAAAAATTAAGGTTTTAGACCTTCAAGAGTTAGAGAAAATATCAGATATGGGCTAAAAAATAGTTTTAAGCCTAAAACTAAAAATTAATAATAAAAAACATTATTTTTTGAGTGATATATCCCGATAATTTCGAACAAAAAATCGGTTTCGATAAAATAAAGCAAATGATTTCGCAGGAATGCAAAGGCGAAGTTGCTAAATTATTGGTCGAAAATTTAAAATTCAGTAATAATTTTGAATATATTAACACCTTATTGAACGAAACCGACGAAATGATGAGTATTTGCATGCTAAAGGATAATTATCCTGCACAAAATTATCCTGAGATAGGAGTTGCTATTAATAAATTAAAAATTGAAGGCACAAGTCTGCAATTATTCGAAATTATCAATATTAGACAAGTTCTTGAGCAAGCTAAAGCATTAAAGCATTTTTTCAAACTTGACGAAAAAAATCAATATCCATTTTTAAATAAAATTGTAAATCAAATAAGTTTTCCAAACTATTTATATGATAGAATTAATAGTGTAGTCTCTAAAAATGGAACAATAAAAGATTCTGCATCTCAAAATTTGAAAGAGATAAGAAAAAGTTTGAATGACACTCAAACCAATATTACTAAAAAGCTAAATAATGTATTATCTGCATTTAAAAAAGAAGCTTGGGTAAGCAAAGATTTGTCGGCAACTTATGTAAATGGACGTTTGGTTTTACCAATAGAAACTATTCATAAACGAAAAATTAAAGGTTTAATTCACGATGAGTCGGCAAGTGGAAAAACTTCGTATATAGAGCCACAGGAAGTTGTTGAGCTAAATAATACTTTGAGAGAACTTGAAATTGCAGAAAATAGAGAAATTCAAAAAATCTTATTTGAACTTACTGATGATTTTAAACCTTATCGTGAAGAATTGCTTACATTATATGAAAATATTGCATATCTAGATTTTGTTTGGGCAAAGGCAAAGTTTTCGCTTAGGATAGAAGCCATAGTGCCAAAAATAGATAAAGACCCAGTTTTAGATTTACATAAAGCAAAACATCCGCTTTTATTTTTAAACTTTAAAAAAGAAAAAAAGGAAGTTGTCCCAAGCAGTTTTTATTTGAATTCCGAAAATAGAATTTTATTAATATCGGGACCAAATGCAGGAGGAAAAAGTGTTTGTCTTAAAGCTACAGCACTATTGACCTATATGAATCAGTGTGGCTTGCCAACATCTGTTGGAGGTAATACTGTTATGGGAATTTTTGATAAAATTTTTCTCGATATTGGCGATCAGCAATCTATAGAAAACGACTTGAGCACATATAGTTCTCATTTGTTGAATATGAAATATTTTTTAAAAAATTCTGACAGTAGAACTCTTATTTTAATTGATGAATTTGGTTCAGGAACCGATCCAATATTAGGAGGAACTTTAGCCGAAGCAATTCTTGAAGAACTGAACAATAAAAATGTTTTTGGACTAATAACAACGCATTATTCTAATTTGAAAATTTTTGCTTCAAACACTCCTGGAATATTTAATGGTGCAATGCTTATAGACCAAAACAAAATGGAACCTACTTTTATTTTAGAAACAGGAATTCCAGGAAGTTCTTATGCTATCGAAATTGCAAGCAGAATAGGTTTAGACCAAAAAATTATTGAAAATACTAAACTTAAAGCAGGAGACGAGCAAATTAATATTGACAAATTCCTAAGAAGATTGATGAGGGATAAAAAATATTGGGAGAAAAAACGTCAAAAAATTAGAATACAAGAAAAAAAGATTGAAGAATTAGTCGAGAAAAATATTGAAGAATTAGAAAAGTTAAAAACTAGTAGAAGACAAATTTTAGATTCTGCAAAAAAACAGTCTGAGCAAATGCTTGCTGATGTGAATAGGCAAATAGAAAATACTATCAGACAAATAAAGGAATCAAATGCAGATAAGGAAGTTAGCAAAAAAGCTCGACAAGAAATAGAAGAATTTAAGGAAGATTTTAAAAATTCATTGTCAAAAGACCAAGATGAAATAGAGAAAAAATATAATCATTATAAAAAGAAGCAAAAAGAAATTGAAGCTAAAAAAGCACAAACTCAAAAAACTAAGCCAGAAATCATTAAAATAGATGAGAATAAAATTAATATTGGTAGTAAAGTTAGAATAAAAGGTCAGGAAGTTATTGGCGAAGTAATTGATTTGGGCGAAAAAAATGCGGTAGTAAGTTTTGGAAATATGTATTCGAGTATAGCTTTTGAGAAGTTGGAAAAAGTTAGCGAAACACTTTACAAGCAACAAAATCGCTCGGCTTCTAATTTGCATTTTAATTATAATGAAAAAGTTTTGAATTTCAAGCCTTACATCGATGTTAGAGGCGATAGAGTGGAAGAGTGTCTTAAAAAAATTTCTAACTTAATTGATGAGGCAGTTATGTTGAGTTTTAAAGAAATTAAAATTTTACATGGACGAGGAAATGGAATTTTAAGACAATATATACGTGATTATTTAAGAACCTTAGCCGAAGTTGAAAGTTTTCATAACGAAGACATTAGGTTTGGTGGTGATGGAATAACTATAGTAAAACTTAGATAAATGATTGATATTGAGGATATAATAGTTCATTATGATATTTTAAAAGAATGTTTTTGTTGCGATTTAGAAAAATGTAAAGGAATTTGCTGTGTTGAAGGCGATTCAGGTGCACCTTTAGAAATTGAAGAAGAGATTAAACTAAAGCAAATTTTACCTATTATAATAGATGAGCTTACTGATGAAGCAAAAAAAACTATAGGAGAGCATGGTGTTTCTATGGTTGATGAAGATGGAGATTTAACAACAAGCATTTGTGGAGACACAGGACCTTGTGTATTTATTCAAACCGATGAAAAAAACGGCATAGCTTATTGTGTAATTGAAAAATATTGGGAAAAAGGGCTTATAGATTTTAGAAAACCTATTTCTTGTCATTTGTATCCTTTGCGAATTGGCAAATACAGCACTTTTGAAGCCTTGAACTATCATATGTGGGATATTTGTAAAGATGCTAGAGTTTTAGGCGAAAAACTTAATTTAAAGATTTTCCAATTTTTAAAAGAACCGCTTATAAGGAAGTACGGAGAAGAATGGTACGAAGATTTATTAGTTGCAGCAAAACTCTTTGAGGAAGAAAATAAAGAATAATTTGTTTTTTACTTGTAAAATATTTTCAAGTTTCATAATTTTGCACTCGATAATAATTTTTCGGTCCGTAGCTCAGTAGGTAGAGCACGTGACTCTTAATCATGGGGTCGGGAGTTCGATCCTCCCCGGACCGACAAAAAAAAGAGCTGTCTTATTTTTGAGGCAGCTCTTTTCATCTATCCATTTACAAAAATTAGTTATCTTCCAACAAACATTCCAAATTTCACCTTAGTTCCTGATTGGGTATAAACATAATGTCTGCCGTTAAAATCTTTAAAAAATTCTGGCATTATTCTAAATTTCTTGTTCTTTTTTGAAAACAAGTAATCTCCATGCATTTTACCATCTGAAAATATAGAAATTGCTACAGATACTCCTTTTCTGCTGGGAGAAGCAAGTTCTTTAATTTCATTTCCACTTAGCTGTGAGCTTTGTAGAAGTTTAACATTTTTAGCATTGTCGTTATAGAAAACAAATATTTTTTCTCCAATAGCAAACGAAGCGATAGAGGAGAACTGACCTAAATCGTTGTAGCTATATTGTGTTTTAGGAATTCTTGTCATCCATTCCATATTATTTTCAGGACTACAATAAGCAACTAAAACATCATTAAAGCGATAATAATCATTATATATAATTTCTTTAGTTCCAGGTACAATTATTGAGTCAACCCAATGGTTTTGATGTTCGGCAATAACAGCTGAGCCTCCGTTAGATAAATGTAAAACATCTATTAATTTATAGTTGTAAAGTTCTGAATAATTTTTTGCTAAATGAGGAGCTCTAAATTCAGGAACTTCTGTTTTTGAAAAAACATAATCTGCTTTTTTGCTATCACCTGTTACAAAAGTTTCTGTTGTTGGATTGTATTTTTGATGGAAAATACCTTCATAATCTGTTTTTCCTTTTCTTACCATAAATCCAAAAATGTCAATATTTTCTTCTTCGTCAACACCTATTATAGCATCAACTAAAATATTCTTTTTGCCTTTAATATCAACGTCTTTAACAGTGCCTGCCTTAACATTGAAATACAAAAGTTTGTAATCATAAATAATAGTTTTCATTCTTTTGAGTTGTCGTGGATCTGGACTAACTCTAGCAAGCATATATACATTTCCAGAATTAGCAATTTTTATTTGTTCTATTTCAAAAGCTTGATTTACCAAAGGTAATTTTACAATATTATTGTAAATTTCTCTCATGTCTGGATCATAAACTTTAAAGAAGAAAGGTTCTTCGTTGTAAGTTTGAAAAGGACGATGGTAATAAACAAAAATATTTTGTTGATTATCCATTAATTCAACATTGAAATCAACGCTCATATTTTGATTTGTAAGTTTTCCTATGGCAGTTGCTTCTCCAATAACTTGTCCTGTTCGGTTTACGTGTTGAATGTATAATGTTTTTTCTTTTTTAAGATTGTCAATTACTTGAAAAAACAAAATAAGTTTGCTGTCAAGATAAAACATCTCAACATACTCTGCTTGTATGCCACCTAACATAGGTAAAATAAGTTGATTAGTGTTTTCTCTACTCATAGAAGTGTTGTTGAAAAAGTCGAGATGTAAAGCATCTTTTTCATCAATTCTTAGAGCATAAAACCCATCAGAATCAGCTCCAATAAGTCTAACATATTCGTTCATAGCGGGTAAAACAATTTCTTTATCATACCCAAAAATGGTAGAAACCTGTGCATTAGTAAGCTTGCCGAAAGCTATAAGTGCTAAAAGTATAAGAACAATTTTTTTCATAATCTTTAGTTTTACAGAGTGCTAATATAGATATTTTTATTTAATTACGAAAATTTTTATTTTTATTTGCAAGTTGTCCGCAGGCAGCACTAATGTCCTTGCCTTTAGATTTTCGCAAAGTTACAATAAGATTTTTATTTTCAATAAAATTTATGAAATCTTCTGTGTTTTTTTTGCTAGAAGCTGTAAATTTGCTCTCAGAACTTGGATTATATTCTATTAAATTAATTTTACAAGGACTAATTTTTGTAAAATCTGTTAGTTTTTTTGCATCTTCTAATGAATCATTTAAGCCTCCAAGCAACAAATATTCGTATGTTATTCGTTTTTTTGTTTTTTGATGATAATATGAAATCGCATTTTTTAGAGTATCTAAATCATATTTTTTGTTTATTGGCATTATCAAATTTCGCTTTTCGTTATCTGCCGAATGTAAAGATATTGATAAATTGATTTTTAAATTATCATCAGCTAATTTTTTAATTCCTTGAGCTTCTCCTGCAGTAGAAAGCGTAATTCTTTGAGGCGAAAAATGCAGTGAATTATCGTGGCTTATATAAGATAAAGCCTTTGTGGTATTTTCATAGTTTAAAAGCGGTTCGCCCATGCCCATAACAACAATATTTGAAAGTTTTCTATTAAATATTTGTTCACTCATTTTATTTAACTGAAAAATTTGCTCAAATATTTCACTAACACTTAAATTTCTTTTAAAACCAAGTTTTCCAGTTGCACAAAAACTACAATTTAAAGGACAGCCAACTTGAGTGGAAATACAAGCAGTAACTCTATCTTTATTTGGAATTAAAACGCCCTCAAAGTTGTGATTATCAGTTGTTTGAAACAAGAATTTAACTGTTTTATCTTTACTTTGTTGTTTGAAAATAATTTCTAGAAAATCTATGAAAAAATTTTTGTCTAAAAAATCTCTAAAAGCTTTGGGTAAATTAGTCATTTCTTCAAAATTTGAAGCCGATTTATACCACAACCATTCATAAACTTGATTTGCTCTAAACTTAGGTTCTCCCAAATTTGCAAAATTAGCAATCATTTGTTCGTGGTTTAAGGCTCTTATGTTTATTTTTGAAGACATGAAAAATAAAGATTTATAAAAATATATACATCAAAATCTTAAATATAATACAAAATTAATAAATGTTTTTGTACTTGCTAAGTTTTAAGAGAAAATTTTAAAATACAAAATTTTCCCACAACACTTAACAATTCATAGAGCTACAATCGAAATATTTCTATACTTTAAATACCTTCTTTTGTTCCTTTTGTGTCTTTTGTGGTTTAAAACTCAACACTAAAAACTCTTTAAATCCGAAATCCGAAATCCGAAATCCGAAATCTCAAATCCAAAATCCAAAATTCTTCATTCTTAATTAATTACCAGTTCATCACCCTGAAATTCCACTTTTATTTTCTTAGAGTCGCTAGTTCCGCTGATAATAAACTTAGCAATTTGATTTTCTAATTCTTTTTGTATAAATCTTTTAACTGGTCTAGCTCCGTATTGTGGGTCGTAAGATAGTTTTGCAATAGTTTTAATAGAGTCTTCAGAAATTTCAAGCTCATATCCTGCTTCTGTTAGTTTGTTTTCTAGTTTCGACAATTGAAGTTTTACTATTTCATAAATTTGCTCTAAACTTAGAGGAGTAAACATAATTATTTCGTCGATTCTATTTAAAAATTCCGGTCTAACATGAGCTTTCAAGGCTTCTAAAACTTGAGCTTCGGTTTCTTTATAATTTTCGTTTCCTGATTTAATTTGCTCTTGAATAAATTGCGAACCAATATTGGAAGTCATAATTATAATTGTGTTTTTAAAATTCACAGTTCTACCTTTGTTGTCGGTAAGTCGCCCATCATCAAGAACTTGTAGCAAAATGTTAAAAACATCGGGATGAGCTTTTTCAATTTCGTCTAATAAAACCACAGAATAAGGTTTACGTCTAACTGCTTCTGTTAGTTGTCCGCCTTCATCATAGCCAACATATCCAGGAGGTGCTCCAACCAAGCGAGAAACGCTATGTTTTTCTTGATATTCGCTCATGTCGATTCTTGTCATCATAGATTCGTCGTCGAACATAAATTCAGCTAGAGCTTTTGCAAGTTCTGTTTTTCCAACACCTGTTGAGCCAAGGAAGATAAAAGAACCAATAGGTTTTCCTGCATCTTGTAATCCTGCACGTGAGCGACGAACAGCGTCGGCTACAGCAGTAATTGCCTCTTCTTGACCTATTACTCTTTTATGTAATTCTTCTTCTAAATTCATTAGCTTTTCTCTTTCGCTCAAAACCATTTTGCTAACTGGAATACCAGTCCACTTGCAAACAACTTCAGCAATATCTTCAGCACCAACAACTTCGTCAACCAAAGCATGTCCACCTTGTAATTCTTCTAACTTGGTTTTAAGTTTTTCAATATTTTGTTGACTTTCAGTAATATTTCCATATCTAAATTCAGCAACTTTTCCATAATCGCCACTGCGTTCAGCTTGTTCTGCTTGAATTTTATAATTCTCAATATTTTGCTTTTCTGCTTGAATTTTATCTATTAAAGATTTTTCTTCTTGCCATTTTGCAGTTAATACATTACGTTCTTCGTTTAAATCAGATAATTGTGTAGCAATTTCTTCTAGCTTTTTGGTGTCGTTTTCGCGTTTTATAGCTTCTTTTTCAATTTCTAGTTGTTGAATTTTACGATTTAAAACGTCAATTTCTTCTGGAACGGAATTTACTTCCAATCTAAGCTTTGAAGCCGCTTCATCAATTAAGTCAATGGCTTTATCTGGCAAAAATCTTTCTGTAATATATCTGTGCGATAATTCTACTGCTGCAACAATAGCCTCGTCTAAAATTCTAACTTTATGGTGATTTTCATATCTTTCTTTTAATCCACGAAGAATAGAAACCGAGCTAGGAATGTCCGGTTCATCAATCATAACAGTTTGAAATCTTCTTTCGAGAGCTTTATCTTTTTCAAAATATTTTTGATATTCGTTTAAAGTTGTAGCACCAATTGCTTTTAATTCACCACGAGCAAGTGCAGGCTTTAGAATGTTTGCAGCATCCATTGCACCTTGAGTTTGCCCAGCACCAACCAAAGTGTGAATTTCATCAATAAATAAAATAATTTCGCCATCAGCTGCAACAACTTCTTTAATTACAGACTTTAGTCTTTCTTCAAATTCGCCTTGATATTTTGCTCCAGCAATTAGCAAACCCATGTCTAAAGAAAATACTTTTTTGGATTTTAAATTATCTGGAACATCTCCTTTAAGTATTCTGTATGCTAAACCTTCGGCAATAGCAGTTTTTCCAACGCCGGGTTCACCAATTAATAAAGGATTGTTTTTAGTACGTCTCGACAAAATTTGCAAAACTCTTCTAATTTCATCGTCTCTACCAATTACTGGGTCTAATTTTCCTTGCTGAGCTCTTTCTATTAAATTTACAGCATAACGATTTAGAGCATCATAACTGTCTTCAGCCGATTGTGAATTTACTTTTGAACCGGCTCGCAAATCAGAAATTGCTTTCTTTAAAAAGTCTTTTTTAACGCCAGCATCACGCATCATTTGACCGATAATATCTTTTGATTCAGATAACGCCAAAATTAAATGCTCAATAGAAATAAACTTATCGCCCATTTCAATTTTATGCTTGTTTGCAAGGTTAAAAATATCTTGAGTGTTAGAAGCTAAATAAACTTCGCCACCTTCAACTTTTGGATAAGAGTTTACAATACTTAAAACTGCCGACTCAAAATTGTGCTTGTCTATTTCTAATTTAGACAAAATGATAGAGAAAATATTGTTATCATCATCACTTAATAAAGCAAGTAAAAGATGACCGGGTTCGATAGCCTGATTTTTATTCTCTTTTGCTTTTATTATTGAAGTCTGAATTAGAGACTGTGCTTTTATTGTATAATCATTCAAATTCATAATATTATTGTTTTAAAAATTTTCAATATTAATTCTTCAATTTATGAACCAAACAGCACAATGCGACAAAACGACACATTTTTCTTTAATATTTGCGACAATTTGACAGGCGGGGGTTATGAGATAAATAATAGGTGTAAAAATTTTATAAAAAACCTGAATTTTAGCAACCAAAAAGCAATTTTTGAGTCTAAAAAGAAGTTAAAATGATGGCAATAGATTAATAAATTAAAAAAAACGAATAATTTTGATGTATTTTAAAGTATTTTCAAATAGATTTATTAACTTTGTCAAATTAATATAATTGTAAAAACTTTATTATAGCCTTATGAGAAAGATACTCTCAACATTTACAATAATTCTTACGCTTGGTTTTTTTAATTACATATTTGCACAAGATAACTGTGGGGCTGCAGTAGCAATTCCTTTAGAAGTATATGGTTCTTGTGGTGATATGTTTTTTACCAACGTTAATTTTGCCGAAGCAACAACTTCGACAGATGCTCCTGCACCAACTTGTGGTGGTTTTGCTACTACGACTGAGGATATGTGGTACAGTTTTGAAGTGCCAGCTGGTGTTACCGAATTAGCTTTTCATGCATTTAATTCACCTCCGCCAATACCAATGATGGGACCTCCAGCTTGCGCTCCTGGAATGGCTGTTTATAGAGGTACTTGTGGCAACTTGACATTGATAGATTGTTTTAATGCTGATGCAGGCTTTATGGGAATGGAAAATGGAGAAATTCGTTGGGAAGTTTTAGGTGTAACGCCTGGTGAAACTATTTATGTTCGTTTGTGGGAAAAGACCAATAACGAAACTTCTATATTTTTTGCAGCTTCTGTAATTACATCTTTACCAGAAGCTGATTGTAACAATCCGCCAGAGTTAAGTACTTCGGGTTGTAATATTTTAGCACCAGGTGGAACTATACAAGCTCCTGATGATTGTGGCTGGAATACTACTGATAATGTCGTTTTTTATTCATTTGAAGTTTTACCAACAGATCCACAACCAGTGGTTATTGAAATAGAATATGGACAATGTTGGGCAAATGAATATGGAGGTATGTTGCCACCAGATAATCCCGAAATACAATTTGCTGTTTATTCGTGGAATGGAACAAATTGTACAGGAATTGGTGGTAGTCCAGCAAGTGATCCACCAAATAATACAACATACTATGGTTGTGAAAATGGGGTAGGAACAGTAGTTTATTCTAATACTTTGCCACCAGGTCAATATGTTTTGGCTATGGACGGATTTAGCTCTACAACAGGAAATTCACTTTGTACTTTTGGAATAGCAGCTTCTTTTATTGACGATGACCCTCCTGTAACGGGTGAGCTTTCTGTAACTCTTTCAACAGTAAATGTCGGTTGTGGACAACTTGGTTCAGCAACAATAACTGTAAATAGTTCTTGTTCAACAAGCCCAACAATCAATTGGAGTAATGCTGCATCAGGGACAAATACAATATCAGGACTTGCTGCTGGAACTTATTCTGTAACAGTTTCAGACCAAGCTCCTTGTGCTGATACAATAATTAATTTTACTATTGCAGACCAAAGCAATTTTGTTGTTGCAATTACTACCTCAGGAAATCCTTGTGCTGGTCCTGTTACTCTTTTTGCAAATGTTATGGGAGCAAATCCTGCTGATGTCAGCTTTGTATGGAACCCTGGTGGACAAACTACTCAAAGTATAACAGTAAACAATGGTGGAACGTATGCTGTAACTGCAACTTATGGCACTTGTATTGATGATGCTAGCATAGTAGTCCCAGATGGAGATTTTGACTTTAGCGTAAACTATACACCAACATTTTGTGAGGGAGGAAGTGGGGCTGCTCAGTTCAACTTAATTTCGGGAACGGGTCCTTTTATGTATGAATGGTCAACCGGTGCAATTAGTGCAGGTATTCAAATCACAGAACCTGGCAATTATTGCTTAACAGCTACAGATTTAAGTAATGGTTGTCAATTAATAAGATGTTTTTCTGTAGAAGAACTTCCTGCTGTTGATGTAGAGATTGAAAAGACAGATATTACTTGTCATAATTTTAATGATGGAAAAGTTACGGCAATAGCAAGTGGTGGAACACCTCCATATTCTTATGAATGGAATGGGTATATTCAAGGCGAAACCATGTCGAATTTGATTCAAGGTAATTATTCTGTTATTGTAACAGATTCGGCCGGCTGTACTGGTTCTGCTACCATATTTATAGATAATCCTCCACAACTTACTTACAGCATTTCTCCAAACCAAGGTATATGCTTTGGAGAACAAGCAGAAATTAGTGTTATAGCTAATGGAGGTG
>DAONZU010000018.1:1896-8027 GCA_035406965.1 Bacteroidales bacterium | reverse complement strand
CAAGGTATATGCTTTGGAGAACAAGCAGAAATTAGTGTTATAGCTAATGGAGGTGTTGAACCTTACACTTACGCTTGGTCTGATGACCCAGCTAATAATGTTGATACTAGAATTGTAAGTCCAGAAATTACTTCCCAATATACGGTTACTGTTTATGATGCTAACCATTGTACTTTCCCAGCACAAACAACAACAGTGATTGTTAGTCAACCTATAAGTATTTTACCTAATGTTGAAAATGTTTTGTGTCACGGAGTATGTGAAGGTAGTACTGTTTTAGATATTACTGGAGGTATTCCTCCTTTTGCTATAACTTGGACTAATGTTGATGACAATACTATTTCTACTAATGTAACAGATTCTTGGGACAACTTATGTGCAGGAAATTATGAAGTTTCGTTGACTGACTTATATGGATGTGAAGGAAGTGCTAGTTTTACAATTACAGAGCCAGATACAATGTACTTAACTATACTTTCGGGTAATGCAACTTGTTATGGTTATACAGATGGTTTTGTGCAAGTTGAAGCAACAGGTGGAGTTCCATATACAAATGAGTTTGGTCCATTTTATCAATATGAATGGAGTAACGGATTGGGAGCAGATTCCCTTGCTGTAGGCTATGGAACATACTATGTAACAGTTAGTGACGCAAATGGTTGCTCACATGTTGGGGTAGCTTTCGTAGATCAACCCGAAGATATTTATGTAACTCCTCCTTGGGGTGGGCAAATATGTATTGGCGAATCTTTCTCTACATATGTTGCAGCAACAGGAGGCTTGGGACCTTATGAGTTTATTTGGTACGGTAGCGATAATACTATTTGGTATGGTGATGGTTTGAATGTAAGTCCTGAAGTTACAACAATTTATCAACTAACAACTATTGACTCTAGAGGTTGTTTTGGACCTGTTCAAACTATTCAGGTGAAAGTACATCTTCCAATAAAAATTAATGAAATAAGCAGTTCTAAAGATGATATTTGTTTAGGCGAGAACCTTACAGTTGACATAGATTATGAAGGTGGAAATGGAGGACCATATACAATTACTACTCCAACTTATGGTATAGTCAATACACCTTTTAATTTCAACCCTGATAGCACAGGATATTATGTTTTTACAGTTGCTGATGATTGTGGTTCTCCTGTAGCAAAAGACTCTATTTATGTAGTTGTTCATGAAGCTCCTAAAGTTGCATTTTTTGCAGACAAAACAAGCTCTTGTCCACCCGGAACTATTTATTTTACTAACGTAGATGAAGAAATTAATAATACATATTTATGGAATTTCGGAGATGGAGGATTTTCAGTAGAAAAAGATCCAAATCATACTTATGATAAAACTGGTACTTATACTGTTTCTTTAACAGCATGGACAGAGTATGGTTGCAAAAAAACTAAAACTTATAATAATTTAATATTTATTCACCCAAAACCACGAGCCGAGTTTACAGCAAGTCCTGCATTAGTTTCTATTTTAAATCCAGAAATTACAGTCGAAAACTTTTCAGAAGGCGGAACAGCATATTTCTGGAATTTTGGAGATGGAGAAACTCCAGATGCTTGGTCAGATGATAAAAATCCACGAAAATATACATATAATTATGTTGGAGAATATGATATTACTCTAATTATTAAAAATCAATACGAATGTATTGACTCTATTCATAAAAAAGTTAGAGTTCATGACGAATATGCATTCTATGCTCCAGATGCTTTTACTCCAAATGGAGACGGAATTAATGATTATTTCCATTTAATAGGACATGGAATAGATAAAAAGCAATTTTATATGGTTATTTACGACCGTTTTGGAATTAAAGTGTTTGAAACAAACGTGTGGGACGAAGAAAATCCTTATAGAATGGCTTGGGACGGTACTCATAACGGAAGTGTTGAAAATGGAGATAAAGTCTTGCCAAATGGAATGTATAGATGGTATGCAAGTTTTGTCGATTTCACAGGTAAACCTCACGAAAAAAGTGGAACGGTTACTATAGTGAGATAAATGCAGTTTTCTCAAAATAAAATTTGAGTCTAAGCGTTTTATTGAAAAATTTTGGAATGATTAAAAAAATCGCAGTTATTCTTAGCATAATTTTTAGCTTTACTTTTGTGTGGCTTCTTAATGTTTCGTGTGAGAAAAATAATTTTACTACCAATCCTGAAGATAAGTTAATTTTTTCAAAAGACACAGTACAGTTTGATACAGTGTTTACTCAAAAAGGAAGTGCTACTAGATATTTCGTTATAAAAAATTCAAATAAACAAAAACCAATTTTAATTAATAAAATTTTTCTTGCAGGTGGCGATAATTCTCCTTATCGAATAAATATTGACGGTTTTCCTGTAAATAATATAAACGACTATGAACTTGAGAGAGGAGATTCTCTTTTTATTTTTGTTGAAGTAACCATCAATCCCGGACAAAACGATTTAGTTGAAGAAGATTCTATTGTCTTTGTTTCAAATGGAAATGTACAGAATGTAAAATTAATAGCTTTTGGTCAGAACGTTACATTGCTTAATAGTAAATTTATAAGTAACGACACAACATGGACAGATACAAAACCTGTATTAATATATAATTCTGCATTAGTAGAAGAAAATGTTACTCTTCAGGTTACTCCAGGTGCTAAGGTTTATTTTCATAGAGGAGCTTCTTTATTTGTAAAAGGAAGTCTAAAAGTAAATGGCGATAAAGATAATCGCGTATTATTTACAGGAGATAGGTTAGAGCCATATTATGCCGAACTTGCAGGACAGTGGGGAGCTTTTCTCGAAGATGCTCATAGAAATACAATAGGAATTTTTGGAGGAATACATTTGTTAGCTGGCTCAAAAAATTCCGAAATTAATTTTGCCGATATAAAAAATGCAATTATAGGTTTACAAGTCGATTCCTGTGTTACTCCAGGAACTCCAACAGTAAGATTAAATTCTACTAATATTGAAAATTCAAAAATTATAGGATTGTATGCACTCGGCTCTACTATCGAAGCCGAAAATTGTGTCTTTGCAAATAGCGGACAGTATAACGTTGCTTGTATAATAGGTGGAGATTATAGATTTCTGCACTGTACAATGGCAAATTATTGGTTAGAAAATAGACAGACTCCGCAGCTTGTTTTAAACAATTATTATAATTATCGTGACGCTAATGGACATATTCAAACTTCATTTAGAGATTTACGTGATGCTTATTTTGGAAATTGCATTATTTATGGTTCAAAAGATAATGAGATAAAATTGGATTTTGACAATAGATGTCTTTATAATTTTAGATTTGATAACTGTTTAATAAAACAAAAAGACTATAAAGATTTTGAAAAAACAGATTTTTTCATAGACAATATTTGGAATGAAAATCCAAAATTTAAAAATATTATCAAACCTTTTGATTATGAGTTAGATACTCTTTCTCCTGCAAAAGATGTGGGAAAAGTAAGTATAGCAAATCAAGTTCCTTTAGATCAATTAGGCAACAACAGATTGTTAGATGGAAAGCCAGATTTGGGAGCTTACGAAAGACAAGAATAATAATAAGTTTGCATAAAATTGTTTCAATTAAAATTTTATTACTAATTTTGAGGGTAATATTTTAATTATGAAAAACCTTTGTTTATTTATAGCTTTGAGTTTTGTGTTTTTGCTAATTGGTTGTAAGTCAACGAAAGACATAGACCAAGCTCAGAGGACTTATAATCCTGAAAATGTAAATTCAGATTTTAGAATAATGTTTTATAATGTTGAAAATTTATTTGACACTGAAAACGACCCATTAAAAAATGATGATGAATTTACTCCAGATACCGGAAGATATTGGACAAAAACAAGATATAACGAAAAATTAAGAAATATATATAAAGTAATTGTTGCTGTTGGTGGTTGGGATTTGCCCCAAATTGTTGGTTTATCTGAAGTGGAAAATTTAAAAGTTTTAAAAGATTTAATAAATTACACACCGCTTTATAAATCAGATTACAAAATTATTCATTACGATTCTCCCGATGCAAGAGGTATTGATGTCGCATTGCTTTATAGAGAAAACTATTTTTCAGTTATATCACATAAACCTATACCTGTAGTTTGGCCCCAACATATTGGAACAGGGACTACTCGCGATATTTTATATGTTTGTGGAGTAACAAATTTAGAAGACACACTTCATGTTTTTGTAAATCATTGGCCCTCACGTTGGGGAGGACAGATTGAAACAGAGGAAAAACGTATGCATGTTGCTAAGTTGGTAAAACATTCAACAGATTCAATTTTTAAAATAAATAAAAATGCAAACATTATTATAATGGGCGATTTAAATGATCACCCAACAGATAGAAGCCTAACAGAATCTTTGCAAGCACAAACTAATTATGATAAAATAAAAAGCAATAAATTATATAATTTATCATATTATTTACAAGTTGAAAAAAAACTTGGAACTCATAAACATCAAGGTCAGTGGGGTGTTTTAGACCAAATTATTGTGTCGGGAGCATTATTAAGTGGAGAAGGAAAAATATATACCACTTTGGAAGATGCTCATGTTTTTAACGAAGACTTTTTGTTGGAAACAGATCAAAAATATACTGGAAAACAAGTTAAAAGAACTTACATCGGCTTTAAATATCATGGAGGATATAGCGATCACTTGCCTACATATGTTGATTTAAAGCAAAATAAAGATAAGGTCACTTCAGACTAAGTAATTAATTATTTAAAAAAACACAGAAAAATTTTCAAATACATTTGAAAATAATTATATTTGTAGAAAATTTTCAAACATGATTGAAATAATTAATTCCATACGCAAGTATAATTTTTGGGATTCTAATCCTATAGATTTGGGTTTTGCTCGAACATTTTACACTAATAAAATTGGTCAATATCTTGGGAACAAATTAGTAAAAGTGCTTGTTGGTCAACGTCGTGCAGGGAAGAGTTATATTTTACGTCAAATTGCAGGAAACTTATTGTCCGAAGGAGTAAAAAGTGAAAATATTCTTTACATCAATAAAGAATATATAGAGTTAACTGGTTTACGGAATGCAGTTGATTTGGAGCAACTTTATAAAACTTATCGTGAGACCTTAAAGCCTAAAGGAAAAGTTTATATTTTTATTGATGAGATACAATATATAAATGAATGGGAGCGATTTGTAAATTCACATTCACAGGATTTTGCAGAACCTTGCGAATTGTTTATCAGTGGTTCAAATTCAAATCTTTTGTCGGGTGAGTTAGCAACGCTTTTATCGGGACGATATATTGAGTTTGAAATATTTCCCTATAGTTATATAGAATTTTGTGAACTTACTCAACAAGAAATAGGTAGTGAAACTTACAAGAATTTTCTTCAAAGTGGTGCATTACCAGAGCTTTTCAATTTACCAAATGATGAGATGAAACAAAATTACATATCGTCCATAAAAGATACTGTGATGTTGCGAGATATTGTTGCAAGATATAATGTAAAAGATGTAAAGCTCTTAGATGATTTGTTTGTTTATTTGGTAAATACTGCATCAAATTTAATTTCAATAACAAATATAATTAATTTTTTTGCTTCAAAAAAGCGTAAAACTAACTATGAAACTTTGTCATCATACATAAGTTATTTGGAAAGTTCATTTCTAATTCATCGTGCCGAACGCTACAATATTAAGGGAAAAGATACAATTTCTGGCAACAGTAAATACTATATTAATGATTTAGGCTACAGGAACTATCTCTATTCTGGATATGGTTATGGAATTGGCTATCTTTTAGAAAATGCTGTTTATTTGAGTTTGAGACGCGCTGGTTATCAAGTTTATGTAGGAACAATACAAAATTCTGAAGTTGATTTTGTAGCTATTAAAGGCGAACGTAAAATTTATCTACAAGCAACACTTCAGTTGACAGAAGAAAAAACAATAGAAAGAGAATATCGTGCGTTAAAACTTATTGAAGATAATTTTGATAAATATGTAGTAAGTATGGACGATTATAAAATTCCTAGCAATGAGGGAATTGAACATATTTCAGCATGGAATTTAGAAAATGTTTTAAATAGCTTATAAAAGCAGACAATGAACAAGTTTTAACTAAAAATTATGAAAAAAAATTTGAAACTTATTTCGACTGAAT
>DAONZU010000018.1:0-1796 GCA_035406965.1 Bacteroidales bacterium | reverse complement strand
TTGAAGATTTTGAGTATTACATAATTTCATCGTCTTTGTATTCATCAAAAATAGAGGGGAACACACTTGATGCTAATAGTTTTTTCAGGAGTAGGGGCAAAAAAACTTCTCCAAAGAAAAAAGAAGTTGAAGAAATAGAAACACTTATGGAAGCATATGTATTTGCTTCAGATAATAAATTGAATAGAACAAATTTTTTAAAATCCCATGCCATTTTATCAAAAACATTTTTACCAACAAAAGAAAGAGGGGTTTTAAGAAAAGAACAAGTAGGTGTGAGGGATTCAAAAACTTTAAGACCTGTATATTTAGCTGTAGAACCTGAATTTTTAAAAGTAGAATTTGATAAATTTTTCGATGATATTGATGAATTGTTGAAAAGAGATTTGAATCATACAGAAATTTTTTATTTTGCTTCAATGCTTCATATTTGGTTGGCTCAAATCCACCCTTTTACAGATGGTAATGGAAGAGCAACACGATTATTAGAAAAATGGTTTTTAGTTTCAAAACTTGGAAAGTCAGCTTGGTCAATTAATTCAGAAAAATATTATTGGGACAATCGTCCTGGTTATTATCAAAATATTTCTCTTGGATACAACTACTATGCTTTATTTTGGGAAAGGTGTATTCCGTTTTTGTTAATGTTGCCCAAGGCTATAGATTTATCGTAATATGTTTGCTTACAATATTTAATTTTGCGTATGTCTATTAAATTTTCATTGTATTTATTCATTTAATAACCAATCAATTATGTTTATTTTTTTTATTCCATTGAAGTAAGTTATGGGTTCTACATCACTTGTGATTAGTGTACGCTTATTAAAATCCTTTATAAGTTCAAATGGTTTAATTTCTCTTTCGTAAGTGTTTTTTTCTTTTGCCGTCCAAGCAACTTGAATGTATTCCATATTGCCTTTTGGATTACGAACAACAAAATCAACTTCTGTATTACTTGCTTTGCCGATATCTACTCGATAACCACGTCTTAATAGTTCTAAAAATACTACATTTTCAAGATTATGACCTAAATCAAGATTTGCTTTATCGCTTAAATAATACTTTTTAAATCCTAAATCAACACTATAATATTTTTGCTGTGTTGCTAATAGTGCTTTGCCTTGCAAGTCATAACGCTTGACTTTGTAAAATAGATATGCCTCTGTTAGAGCATTAATATAATTTCCTACTGTGTTGTGTGACAATGAAATAGCATTTTCGGTTCTCAATATGTTTGTGATTTTTTTTGGAGAAATTACAGAGCCAATACTATCGAAAAGAAATGCTGTTGTTTTGTTAAAGTGGTCTTCGTTCCGCCAATTATAACGTACTAAAATATCTTTTTGAATAATGTTTTGAATTACTTCTTGAATATAGTTCTGTACAGCAAAATCTGGCAATTCGAAAATTCCTGGCAATCCACCTGTAACCAAATATTTATTGAACATTAAGTCGGTTCGAGCATTTTCTGGTTGTGTATGCAAAAACTCTTTGAACGAAAACGGTAAAACATGAATAGAAATATATCTGCCTGTGAGTAAAGTGCCAAGCTCACTAGAAAGTAAATAAGCATTTGAGCCTGTAATATATACATCAATATTGGGCTTTACATAAAGTCCATCTATGAGGCGTTCAAATTCTTCCACTTGTTGAATCTTATCAAGAAAAACGTATGATTTTTTTTGGGGGTCTAGTCGTCCAATTATCTCTTTATACAGTCCTTTGTAATTTTTTAGCCAAATTTCGTTATCTAAATCCTCAAAATTAAGAAAAACAATTTGTTTTTCACTTACGCC
>DAONZU010000017.1:0-31079 GCA_035406965.1 Bacteroidales bacterium | reverse complement strand
AATAAAAGCTCGTACAATACGATTGTTTGAGTATTTAGTGGAAATAAGTGCGTATATAGATTAAATATTCAAAAGAAATTTTGGTAGAATTTTTGTTTTTATCTAAAAGTTTATTGATTTTAAAATATTTTTTTCATATTTGTAATTAATAAAATTCGCATTTAGTGTATATTTTAGGAATTTCGGCATATTATCACGATTCAGCTGCTTGCTTAATTTTTAATAATGAAATTATTGCAGCTGCTCAAGAAGAAAGATTTACTCGCAAAAAACAAGATGAGTCTTTTCCTGTAAATGCTGTGAAATTTTGTTTAACTCAAGCACAAATAAGCATTTCAGATCTTTCGGCTATAGTTTATTACGAAAAACCATTTTTGAAATTTGAAAGGCTTTTAGAATCTTATTATCACTTTGCTCCTTTGGGTTTAGTTTCGTTTGTAAAGTCTATCCCAGTTTGGATAAGAGAAAAATTATTTATTAAAGATGAAATTTATTCCCAATTAAAGCAAATAGAAGATTTTGATAAGAAAAAAATAAAAATTTATTTTTCAGAACATCATTTGTCTCATGCAGCATCGGCGTTTTATCCTTCTGGATTTGAGTCGGCGGCAATTCTTACTATAGATGGAATGGGAGAGTGGGCTTCTGCATCTATTGCTCATGCGAAAAATGGGAAAATTCAAATTTTAAAAGAATTACACTATCCAAATTCACTTGGACTTTTATATTCTGCGTTTACCTTTTTTCTTGGTTTTGTTGTAAATAGTGGCGAGTATAAACTTATGGGTTTAGCTCCTTATGGAATTAAAAATTCAGAAGAAACAGAAAAGTTTAAAACTATAATTCGTCAAAAACTTGTAGAAATAAAACCTGACGGAAGCATAAAACTAAATATGAAATATTTTGGTTTTGCAACAAGTTTAAGAATGATAAAAACCAAGAAATGGCAAAAACTTTTTGGAATAAAAAAGCGAAATTTTAAAGATAAAATTATCCAATCTCATTGCAATTTAGCTTTGGCAATTCAAGAAATAACAGAGGAAATTGCGTTAAATATGGCACGACATGCACAAGAAATTACTGGAGAAAGTCAATTGTGTTTGGCAGGTGGTGTAGCTTTAAATTGTGTGGCAAATTCTGAAATTTTAAAATCAAAAATATTTTCAGAAATTTATGTTCAGCCTGCTGCTGGCGATGCCGGTGGTGCTTTAGGTGCTGCGTTTAGCTATTTATATCACCATAAAAATATGGAATATAAGCCTACAAATAAAGATTTGATGCAAGGTTCGTATTGGGGACCTGAATTTTCAAATTTTGATGTGCTTAAAATTTTACGAAAATATAATGCATGCTATAAATTTTACGAGAATAATGATGAACTGTTTGATGTAGTTGCAAATGAAATAAATAACGGTAAAATTATTGGTTGGTTTCGTGGCAGAATGGAGTTCGGACCACGTGCATTAGGAAATAGAAGCATTATTGCAGATCCTCGAAGTCCTGAAATGCAAAAAAAACTAAATTTAGATATTAAATTCCGTGAAGGATTTAGACCATTTGCACCTTCGGTTTTAAGCGAAGATTCAGCAAAATATTTTGACATAGATGTTGCTTCGCCTTATATGTTGTTTACAGCTCCTGTGAAAGAGCCAATTCGTAAAAAGCTGCCAGATAATTATGATGAACTTGATTTATTTCCAAAATTATATGTGCTTAGGTCTGACATTCCTGCAGTAACTCATTGCGATTTCTCGGCTCGATTGCAAACTGTTCATAAAGATACAAATCCAGATTATTATAATTTAATTTCAAAATTTAAAGAAATTACAGGCACTTCAGTTATTGTGAATACAAGTTTTAATGTAAGAGGCGAACCTATAGTTTGTACACCAGAAGATGCTTTTAGATGTTTTATGCGTACTAATATGGACGTGCTTGTTATGGAAAATTATATGTTGATTAAAGAAAATCAAAATATTGATAAAACTATTTTTAAGGAAAAATTTAAACTAGACTAATATGGAGTTTTTAAAAGATTTGTGGGCTTTTTTAAAAGAAAGAAAAAAATATTGGCTTATACCAATTATTGTTGTTTTATTAATTTTAGGAATACTGATAATTTTTGGAGGTTCAAGTTCTGTAGCTCCATTTGTTTATACTTTATTTTAAAAAATGAAAATAATAAAAACATATAAAAGAAATCTAGCAGATTGTTTAGTTATTGTAGCTGCACTAATTGTGCTAGGAATAATTTTTGAAAATATTTATTTTTATTACATAGCTGGTGGTATAGCTTTATTATGTGGACTTATTCCCAAAATTGCCTTTTACATCTCATTTTTGTGGCAAAGTATTGGCTTAATTCTTGGGTTTTTTGTTTCAAAAATTTTACTTACAATAATTTTTTACTTTATTGTATTTCCATTTTCACTTTTACAAAAATTATTTTCTAAAAATCCAAGTATCTCTAAAAAAACTTTAGAAACTTACTGGAAAACTCGTACAAATACATCAATAGACTTTGAAAAACTTTGGTAAAAGCGGTGTTATATCAGTTAAAAGTTTAGTAAAATTAAATCTCAAATCCAAAATTGGGTGTTGAGCGAAGTCGAGACACCGAAATCCAAAATCTCAAATCCAAAATCACAAATCTAAAATTCTTTTAACTTTCAACTTTTAACTGATTAAAATTCATCATTTCCATTTTCAAAATTCTTTTGTCCCATATGGTAAGACAAAGATTCTTTAAGTTTATAAAAGTCTTTATTTGGATTTACGGTTCTAATTTTTGTTAATAAAGTTTCAGGGTCAATTAGTTCACTGAAAGGAATAGGTTTTATGTCGAAATTATCTTCAACGCTAACCATATTTCCAAATTTGTTTTCTTCAAATAATTTGTAAGCACCGTAACCCAACATACTACCTAAAGTTGTGTCAAAAGCCGAACTTCTTACGCAACGAGTTTCGTAACCAATTTGGCGAGGAATGATTTTTTTATTTTTTCCTGTTCTTTTAAAGTATTCTCTTTTTGCGGCATCTGCAATTAGTTTACAAACTTCTGTTAATCCGTAATAAATATTTCCGTGTTTGTCTTTTTCTTTTGCAACTTTATCGTCAGGTAGTTTATCAACCAAACCTTCGGCAACGCATATTACTCCATAATTTCTTTTTTCTTTTTCTCTAGCAAGAATTTGGTCAACAATTTTCTTTGCAAGCTCATTTATATCAATATATTTTTGGTCGAGAAAATCTTCTACTGCAAGCATCATAGTCGCTTGAGCCGAAACTCCTGCAGCATAAGTTATCCAGCCAGTTTTTCTGCCCATTAGTTCAATTATGAAATAAGAATCTGTGCTTCTAGCATCTTCTCTAAAGTTTATAAGAGCATCTTTAGCGGTTTCTACAGCCGACCAGTAGCCAAAAGTCCAAGGTATTCCAAAATAGTCGTTGTCAATTGTTTTTGGCACATGAATGGTTGGGAAACCCATTAAATGCAAAAAGTTTGCAAGTTTTAAGGTGTCGTCTCCACCAATTGTAATAGCGACTTTAACATTTAGCGATTCAAAGGCGTTTATAATATTATTTAATTTGCTGTTTTTCTTTGGGTCTTCAATGTCTTCAACTTTTTTAATGTCTTTACCAGGATTTGCTCTACTAGTTTTTAAAACAACTCCAGCATTTCCTCTAATTCCAGCAACTTCTCTAGTAAAAACTATATAATGTTCGCCTTCTTCTAAGGTTTTTAATTCATCAGTACCAAAGTTTTCGATATTTTCAAAACCTTTTAAAATTCCATAGAGTGGTATTCCTGCATTTATGAAATTTAACGCTAAAGATGAAATTACAGAATTTGCTCCAGAAGCAGGACCACCAGAGAAAATTACAGCTACAGAATCACCTGCATTATATTTGTATTTCCCTGCATTTTTATAGGAAATTTCAATATATTTTTGTCTTGCAGTTTTTGTATCAGTTTGTTTTGCCATGATTTTTTAATATTTTTTGTTTATTTATAAAGGTGTAATTTAACACAATTTTTAAAGATGACAAAACTAATAAAATTTATTAAGCTACTGATTTAATTAGGTTTATTTTTATTAACATGTTTGATATTTTTATTTAAAACTTATCTAATAATTTTATTAACTATCTATGTAAAATTGAAAAATTTACATTATTTTAGCACAAAATTAGATTAAAAATATGGCAGTACTTAAAAAAATAGCAGTTTTAACTTCTGGTGGTGATGCACCCGGAATGAATGCTGCAATCAGAGCGGTTGTAAGACGTGCAATTAAAGAAGATATAAAAGTTGTAGGCGTTATGCGAGGTTATGATGGTTTGGTAAAAGGTGATTTTGTACCTCTACTTTCAAAAAGCGTTTCTAGCATAATTCAACTTGGTGGAACTATTTTAAAAACTGCTCGTAGTAAGGAGTTTATGACTTTTGAGGGAAGGCAAATAGCTTATAATAATTTAGTAGAAAATGAAATTGATGCTCTTGTGGTAATTGGAGGTGATGGTACTTTTAAAGGAGCAAGAATTTTTACCGAAGAATTTAATTTCCCTACAGTTGGAATCCCCGGAACTATCGATAACGACTTGTTTGGTACGGATATGACTATAGGTTATGATACAGCGTTAAATACTGTAGTTGAGGCAGTTGATAAAATTAGAGATACCGCAGCTTCTCATGAAAGAGTTTTTTTGATTGAAGTAATGGGACGAGACGCAGGATTTATCGCTCTTAGAGCAGGAATTGCATGTGGAGCAGAAGATGTGTTAATTCCAGAAACACCATCAGACTTAGAAGGTTTGCATGAAAGACTTACTAGATATATAGATACCAAAAAAACTTCTAGCGTTATTCTCGTGGCAGAAGGCGATGAAGAAGGAGGAGCTTTCGAAATAAAAGAAAAAATGTCGAAATTTAAAGGCGACTATGAACTTAGAGTTACAGTTCTAGGACATATTCAAAGAGGAGGCTCGCCTTCAGCTTATGACAGATACTTGGCAAGTCGTTTAGGAATTGGTGCTGTAGAAGCATTGATAGATGACCAAAGAAGTATTATGATTGGAATGATTAATAGAGAAGTTGTTCATGTGCCTTTTAATAAAACAACAAAACATCATAAAACTATAGACCAAAAAATGGTTGATATTGTTGAGATTCTTAATGCTTAAATATTGATGCAAAAACCTGTGTATGTAGAAGTCTTATTACCACTAGCTTTAGAAAATACTCTGACCTATGTCGTGCCAAAAGATTTAAATAATACTCCAAAAATAGGCTCAAGAGTAATTGTAGAACTAGGAAAAAGAAAAATTTACACGGGAATTATCACAAAAATTCATTCAGAAAAACCAGATTATGAATGTAAAGAAATTCTTTCAGTAAAAGATGATTTTCCAATTTTAAGTGAAAAACAAACTGAATTATTATACTGGATTTCTGATTATTATTGTTGCACTCAAGGCGAAACTTTAGCAGCTGCAATGCCGTCTAAATTATTGGCTTCAAGTGAAACTCAAGTTTGGTTTAATAAAAATTGCGAATCTGATTATTCTCCAACGCAAACTGAAATAAATATTTTAAATTTTCTTGAAAATAGCCCAAAAGCAAGCGTTTCTGATATAGCAAAAGCTGTAAATTTAAAAAATCCATTGAAACATATTGAAAATTTAGAAGAACAAGGTTTTTTAAATCTTTCTCAACAAATTGTAAATGCTTATAAACCTAAATATCAAAATTTTTTAAGTTTTAATCTTGACTTAGCTCAGGAAAAACTTGATGAAATAGAAAAAATCTTAACAAAAAATAATAAGCAAAAGGAAGTACTTCAATTTTTTAATGAAAAGTGTTTGCAAGAAAATATTACAAGTTTAGAATATTCCGAAAAATTACTAATGCAAGAATTAAATGTTGCTAAATCAACTATTCAAACGCTTGTAAGCAAAGGGCTAATTGAAATTGTAAAAAAGGAAGAAACTCGATTTGAAACTATAAATGTTGAAAGTGCAAAAAGTTTAAAACTTTCTGAGGCTCAAACCGAAGTTTATAATCAGATTAAAAATAATTTTGGAAATTCTAAACCTGTTTTGTTGCATGGTGTAACTTCATCTGGGAAAACTGAAATTTATATAAAATTAATTAAGGAAGTTTTAAAAACAGGTAAACAAGTTTTGTATTTATTGCCCGAAATTGCTTTAACTACTCAAATGATTAATCGTTTGCGTAATTATTTTGGCGATAAAATAGGAGTTTTTCACAGTAAATATACAGTTGATGCACGTTCAGAAATTTATTTGAAATTATTAAAAAATGAATTGCAAATCGTTTTGGGAGTTAGGTCGGCGGTTTTGCTTCCATTTTCAGATTTAGGTTTAATTATTGTTGACGAAGAACATGAAACAAGTTTTAAACAACAAGATCCCGACCCACGATATTCGGCAAGGGATACTGCTGTAGTTTTATCAAAACTTCATAAAGCTGAAATCGTTCTTGGTTCGGCAACTCCTTCGATAGAATCGTATAATAATGCAATTAATTCAAAATATTTGCTTACAACATTAAACCAAAGATATGGAAATGTTGAAATGCCTGAAATCGTTTTGGCAGATATGAGCGATGCTTATAAAAGAAAAATTAATTCAGGACATTTTCATCCAATTTTAATTAATGAAATTAAAAAGGTTTTAGAAAAAAAGCAGCAAGTAATTTTATTTCAGAATAGACGAGGTTATACTTCAATTACAGAATGTAGAGATTGCGGTTGGGTGCCTCATTGCAAAAGTTGTAATGTGAGTTTAACTTATCATAAATTTAGAAATAAGTTAGTTTGTCATTACTGTGGCGAAATGTACGACATTGTAAATAATTGTGAGGAATGTAAAAGCGAAAAGCTTAGTCATAAAGGTTTTGGAACAGAAAAACTTGAAGATGAGGTAAGTAAATTTTTTCCACATGCCAGAATTGCTCGTTTAGATTATGATACAGCAAGTACAAGAAATAAATTTTCTCGAATAATTGAAGGTTTTGAAAAACATGAATTTGATATTTTAGTTGGTACACAAATGGTTACCAAAGGTTTAGATTTTCAAAAACTTGCTTTAGTTGGAGTTTTAAATGCCGACAATTTATTAAATTATCCTGAATTTAGAGCTTACGAAAGAGCTTTTCAATTATTAACACAAGTAAGTGGTAGAGCGGGTAGGAGAGATAAACGTGGCAAAGTCATTATCCAAACTTATGATGTCCTAAATCCTATAATTCAATATGTGAAAAATGAAGATTATCTTTCAATGTTTAATTCCCAACTTGCTGAAAGACAACTGTTTAACTATCCGCCGTTTTCAAATTATATAATAATAAAATTAAAACATAAAGATAGAGCTAAAGTGCATAGAACTGCCGATGTCTTTGCTATGATGTTGAGAACAAAACTTGGAAATAGAGTGAGAGGACCTGAAGAGCCTTTAATAAATAAAATTAGCAATTATTTTATTTTAAATGTTCATATTAGATTTGAAAAAACTATTTCTGGCACTCAGCTTAGAAAATTTATAAAAAATAGAATTGCAAAAATTAAAGAAGAAAGTGATTTTTCAAGCGTAAGGTTTGAAATAGACGTAGATCCGTAATATTTTTATAAATTATTTTAAGAAAAATCACTTTTCCAAATCCAAACCTATGTTTAATTACGTCTAATAGATAAACAAAATTTATTAACAAATTAAAAAAATGAAAATGAAAAAATTTGGATTAATTATGATTGCACTTTTTCTAAGTTTAGCAATCAATCTATCAGCTCAAACAAAAGCAGTTTCAAATCTTCAAGATTCAACACTAACTCAAACTTCTGATACTGTTTCAGAAGCAAAGGATATTGACGATCTTGTTGACGAGCTTGTAAATAAAACTGTAAGTGCTAAAATAAAAGATTTAGATAGCAATTCAGCAGACGCTACAGGTTTTGTGGGAACAATTATGTTTATGGTAATTGCTATGCCTATTCTAATTACATTTGCAGCAGTGGTTCTTATTATATTTCTTGTGTTAAGGCATAGAAAAATCCGAGAAAAAGCACGCTATGATCTTTATGTTAAAGCACTTGAAGCAGGACAACCACTTCCAGATAAGTTTTTTGAAGAACCAGCAAAAACATCTTCATCTAATCTTAGAAGAGGAGCTGTTTTGATAGCTGTTGGATTGGGTATGGCTGTTCTTGGTTTACTGGGAAAAAATTTTGTTATGATAGGAATTGGTGCTATTCCTGGATTTATAGGTATTGCTTTTATGCTGATTTATTATATTGAAAGAAAACCCAAAAAAGAAGAATAAACAGTAAATGAGTAAAGCAGAAGATATGCTTTTGATTTCGCAGGTGGTTATCAGTGATGACCGCCTTGCTTTTGATAAACTTGTGCGTAAATATCAATCGCCTGTGCGTAGATTTTTACTAAATCTTACTTTGGGAGACTCTATGCTTACAGACGATTTAGCACAAGAAACTTTTATTAAAGCATATCTGAATATTCGTTCTTTTAAAGGAATTTCAGCGTTTTCGACTTGGCTTTTCCGCATAGCATACAATACTTTTTATGATTCTATGCGAGCAAAAAAACATTTTGATGACCTAAATACAAGTGAAATTGACAAAAAAAACAGCTCAGAAATTGAATATTCAGAAGAAAAGAACGATATTTACACCGCGTTAAAATTGCTCAGCGAAGAAGAAAAAGCAGTAATTCTGCTATGTTATATGGAAGAAATGACACATAAAGAAGCTGCAAAAATACTAAAAATGCCACTCGGAACTGTAAAAACACATGTTTTGAAAAGCAAAAAGAAAATGGGTGAATTTTTAATAAAACAAGGTTATGGAAACTAAAAATGATGAAATATTAAAAGATTTTTTCGCTAACAACAAATCCGAAATTCAAGATAACGGATTTACTGAAAGTGTGTTAAATCAACTTCCACGAAAAAAAGTAAAACAGGCAAAATGGCTTGTACCTGTTTTTACCTTGCTTGGAATATTTGTTTCTACATTGTTTATTGATTTTAATAAACTTATTTCTGAGATTTACTTTTCTTTTTTACAACTTCCTCTGTTTTATTATGTTTGTTTAGTGCTAACAATTCCAGTTGTGGTTCTTTTACTTTTCTTTTTTGCTGAAAGACAAAATAAATTTCAATAATACTGCAATCTTTTTTCTATTTCCCACCAAACTCCATTAAATACGCCTTAATGAAATCCCATATTTTACCGTCGAGTACAGCTTGAGTATTTCCTGTTTCGTAATCTGTACGAAGGTCTTTTACAAGTTTGTAAGGGTGAAGAACATAATTTCGAATTTGCGAACCCCATTCTATTTTTTGTTTTTGTCCTTCAAGTTTTTCTCTTTCTTCTTGTTGTTTGCGAAGTTCTAATTCGTATAATTGAGATTTTAGTAACCTCATGGCATTTTCGCGATTTTTTAATTGAGAACGTGTTTCGCTATTTTCGATAACAATTCCTGTTGGTAAGTGCTTTAATCGTACAGCGGTTTCAACTTTATTTACATTTTGTCCGCCAGCACCGCTACTTCTATAGGTGTCCCATTCAATTTCCGAAGGATTTATTTCAATATTAATTGTGTCGTCAACTAAAGGATAAACAAAAACCGAAGCAAATGAAGTATGTCTTTTGTGCTGTGAATCAAAAGGCGATAGTCTTACAAGTCGGTGAACTCCATTTTCGCTTTTTAAATATCCATAAGCAAAATCGCCACTTATGCTCATAGTAACAGATTTAATTCCAGCGGTGTCGCCGTCTAATCTGTCAATTATGCTAACTTTATAGTTGTTGTCTTCAGCCCAACGTAAATACATTCTTTCCAAAATCGAAGCCCAGTCGTTGCTTTCAGTGCCTCCAGCTCCAGAATTGATTGTAAGTATTGCATCAAAAGAGTCTTCTTCGTTGCGAAGCATGTTTTTGAGTTCTAAATCTTCAATTAAATTTACGAATTTTTCAAATTCTTTATCTGCTTCTTCTTCAGTAATTTCGTCTGATTTAAAAAACTCGTAAACTAACTCAATTTCTTCGTATTTGGATAGCAATTTATCAAATTCTACTATCCATTTTTTTTCGGCTGTGATGTTTTTTAAAATTTTTTCTGCTTTTTCTGGGTCGTTCCAAAAATCTGGTTCTTGAGTTTTTAAACTTTCTGAAGCAACAAATTCGCGTTTTTGCTCAATCTCAAAGATACCTCCTCAAAGCTTCTATTCGAGCTTTTGTTTCTTTTATTTTCTCAGTAGTAATCATTACGAAATTTAATTTTACAAAAATAGGAATTTAAATCCCTAATATATCAAAAATTTTATAAATATTTTCAATTTCAAAGCCTCTACTTGATGCAAATCTTAATAATTTTTCTTTTAAAATAGATTTATCATCAGTTTTTATGCTTTTTATTTTTGCTTTTAAGATTTTGTGCAATTGCCCTTCATACTCTTGTTGGTCAATTAAATCTAAACTTGAATTAATTATTGAGCTTGGTATTTGTTTTTGACCGAGCATATATGCAATTTTAATTTTTCCCCAGCCCGAAAATTGAAATTTATCATTAACAAATGCTGCCGAATATCTACTCTCGTTTATATAATTTTCGGAATTTAATTTTTCAACAACTGCTTCAATAATTTCTTGGTTATAATCTTGTTTTTTTAAATATTGAAAAATATCAAAATTGCACTTTTCGGATTTGCTACAATAATTTGCAGCTTTAGAAAAAATCTCGTTAAAAAGTTTTTGATTAGTCATAAACTTCAATATTTACAAAATAACCATTGTGTTTTCTAATGTTTAAAACATTTGCATTTTCAAAAATTAAATATTGCCCTTTTATTCCAATTAATTTTGATTCAATTTCAGGATTTGTGTCAAAATTTATAGTTGTAAATTTATCAATGCCCTGTGGTGCAAATGGATATTCTATTTTTGTAATGCTATTATCGAGAGTGATATATTTTTTTAACTCATCTGGAACGAGAGTCATAATTTCTTTTTTTGATTGAATTAAATCTATGTCGTGTTTAGTAGCCAAAAGCATTTTCGACCAGTTTGTTTTGTCAGAAATATGTTGTTTTAGAGCAACTTCTATTTGTCCGGCTAAGTTCCTATGTGGAGTTTTTGCAAGTTTTATTGCTTCTATAGCTCCTTGGTCAATCCAGCGAGTTGGAATTTGAGTATGACGAGTTACTCCAACTTTTAAATTTCCTGTTAATGCCAAATAAACATAATGATCAATTAACGAGTTTTGCTTTGACCATTCCATATCTCTACTAATTCCAAGATGAGACATGTCTTTTTCGGGATTTAAAACGCCTTCATCACATTGAGGAAGACTTGTAAAGCAAGAATAGCAATAACCTTGGCAAAAACTTGTCTTTGTTAAAGCACCACAACTAATACAATTTATTCGGTTTTGATATTCAATTTTAATTTTTTTACCTATAAGATTGTTTAGCTCAATTTCTGAATCGCCACATTGTAAAAAATATTTTACGGGGTTTTCAAAAACAGACCTCATTTTTTGAATATTTCCTGAATAAATCATAGTTGTTGTGTTTTATTTGTTTGTTGTGTGTGGTTTTCTGTCAAAATAAATGTTCTTAGCACTTGCACTTAGAGTGATTGCAAAAATTACTTTATATTTTTCATCAAACATTTTCATTTCTTTAACAGCAGTTCCGGCAGAAAACATTATTCTATTGTCAATTCTAAAATCGGCAGCTCTGCTAACTGCTGAACCAATTGCAATTCCTAAGTCAACAGTATTTATAGCACAAGGAACTTCAGGGAAATTATTTTTATTTTCACAATTTTCTTTTCCACAAAAACCGCAGTTTCTTAATCCTAAACTTTCTATATAAGTAGCTACAAGAATTATAACGTCAGATTCTCTCACATTGTTTGCATCTCGTAAAAAGAATTTTTGTCCGCTTTTTTCTGAAATTCCTTCCATTTTCAAAGCAATTTCTTCCATTTTTTCTTTATTGCTAACAATTCTAAAATCGAGAGTGTCGCGTCCTTTGCCTTTCGGTGCTGTTTGAATTGCAATACCAATATTTTTTGCCGCTTCCATTACGGCAGACGAAAGAGAGTTTTTGTCAAGTATCATATTTTTAAATTTATAATTTTATCAACTAATATTTCGGCTAATTTTATTTTTGACTCATGTGTCCAACCAGCAATATGAGGTGTTAGAATTACATTTTCGTTTTTTGCAAGATGTTGAAAATCAGGATTATCCTTTAAGTCTGTTGTTGTTTCAAAAGAAGCATCTTCGTATTCTAAAACATCTAAGCCAGCTGCCAATATTTTTTCTGATTTTAGAGCATCAACTAAATCTGAAGTTTTTACAACCTGACCACGAGCAGTATTTATTAAAATTATTGGCTTTTTAAATTTAGCTATAAATTCTGAATTTACCAAAAATTTGGTTTCTGCTGTCAATGGAACATGCAAACTTAAAATATCAGCTTTTTCAAAAATTTCTTTATAATCAGTCTCTTTTACAAATTGGTCGGAATAATCTTTTTTGTACTTATCGTATGCAATAACTTTGCAACCAAAGCCAGAAAGTTTTTTTGCAAAACTACTTCCCATATTTCCGTAGCCAATAATTGCTACAACTTTACTTCCTAACTCAGAACCACGATTTCCTTCTCGATTGCGAATGCCAGATTTCATTTCTTTGTTAGCTTTGGGAAGATTATTTAATAAACTCAACAACATAGCTACAGCATGTTCGCCAACGGCATCGCGATTTCCTTCAGGAGAGTTTAAGCAAACAATTCCTTTTTTGTTGCAATAGTCTGTGTCAATACTTTCCATTCCTGCACCAACACGAGCAATAAATTTTAGATTTTTTGCACAATCAATAAATTCTTTATCAATATCAAATCTACTACGAATAACAATTCCACAATATTCCGAAATAAATTTTTGAATTTCAATTTTACTTTCTTTATATGCTTCTGCAACTGTAAAACCCGATTTTTTCAATTTTTCTGGAATAATCTCATGAACAGTATCTATCAATAAAACTTTGTTATTCATAATTTAATTTTATTAAGCTACAAATATAAAACAAAAAAAAAGACCGAGAAAATTCGGTCTTTCTTTTATAGAATTTTATATCTTATTTCATATATCCATATCTGTGGTCAGTTGGGCTTACGAAAGTTTCTTTAATAGCTCTTGCATTTACCCATCTAATTAAGTTTAGAGAACCTCCAGCTTTGTCGTTAGTTCCAGAAGCTCTTGCACCACCAAATGGTTGTAAACCTACCATTGCACCTGTTGGTTTGTCGTTAATGTAGAAGTTACCAGCAGCGTATCTTAAAGCATCAACAGCAACTTGAGTAGCGTAAATATCACGGCTAAAGATAGAACCTGTTAATCCATAAGGTGAAGTTGTGTTACAAATTTCAAGAGTTTCTTCGTATTTGTCATCTTCGTAAACATAAATTGTAACTACTGGACCAAAGATTTCTTCTTCCATAGTTGTAAATCTTGGATTTGTTGTAACGATTACAGTAGGTTCAACAAAGTATCCTACAGATTTATCGCCTTTACCACCAGCAATAATTTCACATTCTTTAGAATCTTTTGCTAATTGTATATATCTCATAATATTGTCGAATGAAGCTTCGTCAATAACTGCATTTATGAAATTATCAGGATCGTTTACATCGCCCATTTTAAGTGTAGAAAGCGTTTTTGTTAATATTTCTTTTGTTTTGCTCCACAATGATTTTGGCATATAAACGCGAGAAGCTGCCGAACATTTTTGTCCTTGGAATTCAAAAGAACCACAAACTATAGCATTAGCAACTTCGTCAGCTTGTGCAGATTTGTGAACAAAGATAAAATCTTTACCTCCAGTTTCACCTACAATTCTTGGATAAGAAACATACTTGTCAACATTGTTTGCAGCACCTTTCCACAATGTGTTAAAAGTTGCTGTAGAGCCAGTAAAGTGTAAACCAGCAAAATGTTTACTTGCTAAAATAACTTTACCCATCATACTACCTTTACCAGGAACAAAGTTCACAACTCCGTCAGGTAAACCAGCTTCTTTGTAAATTTTCATTAGGTGATAATTTGAATAAACTGCTGTAGTTGAAGGTTTCCAAACAGTAACATTACCCATTAAAGCTGGCGACATGTTAAGGTTTGAAGCAATAGCTGTGAAATTAAAAGGTGTTAAAGCAAAAACAAAACCTTCTAAAGCACGGTATTCCATTCTGTTTAGTTGATTTTTTATTTCACCAGGTTGGTTTGCATAAATTTGAGACGCATAGTGAGCATTAAATCTTAAAAAATCAGCAGCTTCGCAAACAGCGTCAATTTCGGATTGGTAAATGTTTTTGCCTTGTCCCAACATTGTAGCAGCGCTAATAGTAGGACGATACTTTGTTGAGATAAGTTCAGCAATTTTTAAAGTAATGCTTGCTCTTTCTGTCCATGGTAAATTTTCCCATTGTTTTTTTGCAGCCATTGCTGCTTCTATAGCCATTTCGACTTCTTTTTCACCAGCCATATGGCAAACAGCTATAACTTTTTTATTGTTATGAGGCATAACAACATCAACAGTATTTCCTGTTCTAACTTCTTTTCCACCTATAATTAATGGAATTTCAATTTTTTCAGAACTCATTCTTTTAAGCTCTGCCATTAAAAGTTCGCGTTCTTTACTTCCTTTTAAATACTGAAAAATAGGTTCGTTTGCCGGTCTTGGAAAACTAAATAATGCATTGTTCATAATAAAATATTTTAAACTTTAAATTTTGTTAAGATTACAAAAATAATAAAATTATTTTATTTTAAGTATAGAATTATTATGATAAAAAACATGGTAAGTTTAATTGTTGAATTTTATTTTTTTTGATTACACAAGTCAATGTAAGCAGTATATTATTATATGTGCATTATTTTATTGGTTTTTTAGATATTTTTTTCATATTATTAAGAAAGTTTATATCGTTTTCAATATAATGTTTTTCGTTGGGATTATCAACATTATCCATTGCTTTAAATAAATCTTTCTCGGCTTCAGAAAGTAATTCCCTACATTTTTCCCATGCTCTAGCTTTTGTTTTTGGCGAACTTAATTTATTTTTCGCTGTATTAATACATTTTTTTGCTAAATCCATTTTTGATGTAGCACGTTTTTCTAATAAAGTACTGTTACTTGTTAAATTAGGAAATTTTACAAAAGCTTCACTTACATATTTTATTACTTCTTCAGGTTCTCCAACTTTTTTTAATGAAATGACAGCTTTAACAATAGAACCTTCTTCCAATTTGCCAGCAAATGCAGTTATTAATGCTTTATTTGCAAATTGTTGGTATTTTTGATTATCATTTGATGCTAATAATGTTTCAGCAATATTTATTAGAGTATTGGAATTAAGTGAATATAAATCTATTTTATTATCAATTAACAAATTATATAATTCAGCTTGTGTTTTTAATTTATTTGTTATTTCACAAAATAGGTCGAGTGTTCTAAAATTGTATAAGTCCTTTTTTAGTAATTCTTTTGCTTGTTCTTTTGCTTCATAATATTTTTCTAATACAATTTTATCTTGAATTTCCTGCAGTTCTCTAATTATTTGATGTCTTGGATGAGCTGGTAAAATACACGTTACGCTTTCGTTTTCTATTTCAAAACGTGGTTCTGGACAACCTTCTTCTTTCATTGTTCTAAATATTGTAGGAATGCCTTGCCCTTCGGATTGTGCAAGTTGCAATTTATTAAATAAATATGCAAAACTTTGATTTCTCCATTTTGGACTTGCTTTTCCTGAAATAAATTTTTCTTTATCTACTGCCCAGTGTAAAGTGCCAGAAGAGCGTATTTCAATTCTATCAGAAAAAACAGTAATTCTATTTGGTTCGGAAATTTCATAATCTCGGTGTACAATTGCATTAATAACAGCTTCTTGTAAAGCTCTTATTGGATATTTTACTTGATTTGGACGTGAAGTTGTTTTGTCAAAAGCGGTATATGCTTGTGTGTTTAATAATTCTATTGATTTTTTAGCTTGTTCAACAATATTTCCATTTAATAAATATCTTTCTGCAGTTGGTTCGCTTCTATCTTTGCCTTTATAAATAGATAATACGGTATAAGCATCTGTATAATAAGACGTAATACTTTGTTTTTTTCCGAATAATAATAATGTGAAATTTTTTGGACGTAATTGTCCGTCTAATTGTGTTCTAGTAAAAAGTGGGGGGATAAATTCTGCTATTTGAGTTTTATCTGAGATATAATCTTCAAGTGATTTGTCTTGTGAATATAATCCCATTTCAATTAAATAATCTCTGAGTACAATCAAATCAATATCAGTTTCATTAGCTTTTAAATTTACTCTTTTGTCAAAATATTCAATTTTTTGTTTTTTTATTAATAATTGTGTAAGAACACCATTTCTAGCTTCCCTTGTTTCTCTGCTTATTCTAACATAATAATTTGATGTTTGCCCATCTCTAAAAATATGAGCATCAGGCGAAGCTAATATTGTAAAAACCAAAATGCGTGTACTATTATCATTCGGGTTTTCAATTTCGCTTACAAGTGGAGTAATGGATGGTGATACATAATCTCTGCAAAATTGTAACACTTTTCCTTCTATCTCTTTTAATTTAGCAGAAGATAATCCGGTATAAATGACTTCTGGAAAACCATGTTCGTCTTTTCCCTCTTTTGCTCCACATATGACGTAGCCACCACCTAAGTTTGATATGTCATTAGCAAAAGCACAAATGGTTTTAACAATTTTTTTTACCACATCAATATCATCGCCATTTTCTTTCCATTCAACTCGTTCGCTTTCTCTTATTGAAAGTTCTTTAATATCTATATGTATGTCCATAATCTTTTTTTTACAAAGATAAAAATTTTGAGTTTATTGCAAAAATATTTGATTATGTACGATGGCGTGTAATAGTTATTTGCAAAAAGTTTATCGGATTGTATATTTGCATACACTCTATGTAGATAAAAAACATCAATTTTTAAAAAATGTATGAAAATATTGTGCTTAATAAAAACAAAAAAGATTGCACTTTAAAATGCAATCTTTTTTTAATTCTTTTTGTTGTCCGACAAGGATTCGAACCTTGACAGGCAGAACCAAAATCTGCAGTGCTACCGTTACACCATCGGACAAAAGAACTTTGTGAGTGCAAAAGTAATCCTTTTTAATTAAATACCAAAAAAATTGTATGAAAAAAACTTGCACAAGCAGATTCCGTGCTTATCGTTCATTATCAGTAGTTTAGCTATTCGTACATTCCTGTTTTCAATCTAATAACTTCTTGGTCGCTAAGAAATCTCCATCTTCCTCTTGGTAAGTTTAGCTTAGTTAAGCCTGCAAAATAAACTCTATCTAATTTTTTTACATCATAGCCAAAATGCTCCATAATTCTACGCACAATTCTATTTCTTCCAGAATGAATTTCTATTCCAACTTCAGTTTTTAGATTGTCAACATAGCTAATTGCGTCAACAACAATAGGTCCGTCTTCCAATTCTATTCCTTCAGCAATTTGGTTTAAATGGTCGCGAGTAAGAGGTTTATCAAGTTCTACATGATAAATTTTCTTTTTGTTGTATGAAGGGTGGGTTAATTTTTCGGTTAATTCGCCATCATTTGTCAACAAAAGAAGCCCAGTAGTATTTCTATCCAATCTTCCTACAGGATAAACTCGCTCTTTACAAGCATTTTGAATTAAATCCATAACTGTTCGTCTGCCTTCGGGGTCGTCAGAGGTAGTTACATAATCTTTAGGTTTGTTGAGCAAAATATATACTTTCTTTTCAGGATTTATTTTTTTGTCATTAAATTTAACTTCATCGCCAGGCATGACTTTTATGCCAAGCTCTGTAACTATTTCGCCGTTTACACTAACTAATCCTGCACTAATAAAAGTATCTGCTTCTCGTCTTGAGCAAATTCCAGCATTAGCAATATATTTATTAAGTCTAATTCCCTCTTTTGGTGTAGCTTTTGCTGATTTGTCATTTCGTCTCGAGGGTTTAGAAATTTTCTTCATTTTTAAAGACCTTGTATCAACTCCTTTAATATCATCAATATCAAAGCCGTCCATATTTCTGTTTTTGGACTTAGGTTTTTCAAATTTAGGTTCTGAAATTTTCTTTTTTAAATATTCTGGTCCATCAAAATATTTTGAAGCTTTGTCATATTTTTTTCCGTAATTTTTACCTTTTCTCGGTGCTGAGTCATTGTAATTTCTTGATTTTTTGCTAGATTTTGCTACTTGGTTGTCTTTATAAGCCATTTTAAATTTAATTAAAGGTTAATAAAAAATTTTTTACAAACTAAAGTTTGGTATTGTAGGGGTAAGATTAGTTTGCTAAAGTGCAATTCTGTTTTTTTATATTATTAACATCATTAATGTTATATAGGTAGTAATGCTTTTTATTTTTTTTGTCTTGTAAATTTTTGAAATCATGTCTGAAAGTTTTATTTATTTTATATGTTTAACGTAAAAAAAAAGATTTTGTTTTGATTTTAACAAAATAAAAACAAGTATTCAATATTTTTATAGCGTTAATGTTTGATTACCTGAATATTCCCAATATTCAAAATTATTTTCTTCGATTGCAGGAAAGTTCATTTTAAATCCGTCTTTAAATATTTCAGGAAGTCTATTAAATGCTGTAGTTGCTGTAATTCCAGCAGGCGAAATAGGTCGTTTGTTGAAATAACAGCATCTTTTTATAGTTTTTAAATTTGTTAATTCTATAAATTGGGGAACAGCCAACAAAGTAATTAGTGATTCATAAAGTTGCTTTTTTGCTTCTTTTCTACGTCCTTTAATATTTGGGCTATCCTTTATTTCTCCAAGTATTAAATTATTTCCATTATCACATACAATTATATCACATCTTTTTCTGCTTCTTTGAAAAAAATTAGGTAAACTTGTTATAAATTTTTCATACTTAGCAACTGTAACTGGCGCAGATTTTGGATTGGAAAATCTTGCCATACCTGCTCCAATTTTGGTATGCAACGCAATATCTTTTATAAGAGCATTATCTTCAATTTCGAAATATGGTTCGTTTGTTTGGATTGTCAAATTTGGTTCATCGCAAACAGGAAGATCATAATAAGCTGTAAAATCATTCTTCAATAAGTCTTCCATCTTTGTCTAATTGATTGTATTTGTCATAAATGTTATTGATTGTATCCGATAAAGCATTTGTGTTTATAATTCTTTGATTTTCAACTACTAAATCTTCAATTTTCCCATCTTCTACTAGGTAAACCGCAATTTTTTCGAACTCAATTTTTGCTCCATCAATTAATTTATTACAGTCATGTGCTTTGATTAGTAAATTTAAATGATTAATAATATATGGACTGTGAGTTGAGAACATTAAATCAATTGTGTTTTTGTTTGACACAAAGCATTTAGAAATCAAATCATTTATTAATTCACATTGAGCATCTGGATATAGGCTTAATTCAGGTTCTTCGATGTGGATAAATAATTTCTTTTTGATTTCTCCAAGATTTTTAACAGGTTTGAAATCTCTCAAACTGTCTGTTTTGGAAAGAAAGTTTAATAATGTTCTGTTGAAAGCTTCTTCAAAGTCAAAATACTTTGAAAAGTGTTCAGCTATTAAACTTACTGGAATAGCGTTTTGAGTTCCTGAAGAACTGTTTTTAAGTGTTAGTTTGTATTCTTTGTCGAGGTCTTGAATGAAGTATTTTTTAATAGACTGATGGTCTTTTTCAACAGACAGTTTTAAGTTTAAATAATTAATGTTAAGGGCTTTAATATTTTCAGAAGCTAAATCGAAGTCATTATATACCTCATGAAAGTAAAAACCTAAATATCCACCACTAAGAGAAGCACCTCTCTCGGACCAAAGTGGAATAATATTTCTTGTTTCTGAAATGAAGCTTATTTTGTTGTAACATAAATCTTGAGTTTCAATCAAATTTTTGTTACTTGTTCCTGTAAGTTCGCTTTGTGCAAAATGAAGAGTATATCTTCTACTGTTAGAAAACTCAACTGTATAGCTAATCTCAGTATCGTTTTTTAGGTATTCCTCAAAACCGCAATTTTTAAAATATGCGTTTATATTAAAGTTAAAAAGGCTTTTTGAGACATTGCTTGTTTTTAAGTAAGAGTGAATATTGTGCATTTTGTAAAGCCATCTAAACAATGCTATGGCTTTCATTAATGTGCTTTTACCACTTCCTGACTCACCTATTAAAACTGTTAGTGGCTTGATGTCATCAATAAAAATGTCTTTTATTGGACCTAAGTTTTTTATATGTATTGATTCTTTCATTTTTATTTAATATTGCATATTTTTACTTTGCCTTATCAAACTAACTTACAACATTATTATATAGTATTTGATAAGCGACAGTTATATTTTTTATAAAAATATAAACTAGATTACGTAGTTCAAAGATGATTGTTTAAATTTATACAAAAGTTGTATATTTGTTTACAAACAGCGGTTTATTTCGGTGTGAATAACGGATTTGTTAAAACATTAAATCTTATATTGTAAGATTGTTTTTTATTAAAATACTTGTTTTATACTCTTAAACATTTTAAAATATATTTTATAACATTTTAAAAACTTATTTCAAGCAGTAGTTTTGCAAAATAAATTTATTGATTGAATGGATATTCTTTTTACTCCATATTTTGCTTTATTTTTAATAATTATTTTAGGTCTTTTAATTGGTAGGATAAAGATAAGAGGCATTAGCTTGGATATTTCTGCAGTATTGTTTGTGGCTATGGCTTATGGTTATTTTGGATTGAAAATGCCTGTCGATTTAAAAAATATTGGTTTAGTACTTTTTATTTTTACTATAGGATTTCAGTCTGGTCCTGCATTTTTTGAAACTTTTAAAAAAGAAGGAAAAAAATTAGTAATATTAACTGTTCTTATTGTCGTATCTGGAGCTACAGTAGCTTTAGCTTGCGGAATGTTACTTGGCTATAGTCCAGCTTTAACTGGCGGTTTGTTTACGGGTGGAATTACTAGCACACCCGGACTTGCTGCTATAACAGAGTTGTCAAATTCGGGTGATGCAGCTATTGGATATGGAGTTGCTTATCCATTTGGGGTTGTTGGTGTTGTGCTTTTTATAAAACTTTTTCCTCGTTTATTTAAAATGGATATTAAAAAAGCTGAAGAAAAATTCGAAGCTGAAAATTTAGAAAAATATCCTAAAGTTATTAGCAGAAATTTTGTTGTAGAAAATTCTGAAGTTATTGGTAAACCAATATCAGAATTGAATATAAGAGAAAATACTGGTGTGGATATTTCTAGAGTTTTTCAAGGAGGAATGGCTTTTACACCAAATCCACAAACAGTTTTATTTGGTGGTTCTATAATAAAAGCGGTTGGTACAGAAGCAGATTTGTTGAAAGTCCAAAATTTGATTGGCAATCCTACTGATGTAGAAATTGTGCTAAATGAAAATTATGATGTTAAATTTGTTCTTGTAACTAACAAAAAAGTATTGGGTAAAACTACTAGAGAACTTGGTTTACAAAGTAAATACAATGTCGTAATCACAAAGATAAGACGTAGTGGAGTTGATTTTTCTGTAAGTTCGAATTTAAAACTACAATTTGGAGATAAAATTAAAATTGCAGGAATTAAAGAAGATGTGAATAATGTAGTTGCATTTTTAGGAAACGAAGTAAGCAAAGTTCATGAAGCCAATTATTTACCAGTTGCAGTAGGGATAGTTTTAGGGGTTTTGCTCGGACAAATAAGTATAAAACTTGGAAAATTTGATTTTTCTTTAGGGCTAACAGGTGGCGTTATTACAGTAGCAATAATTTTATCACGTATTAGAAAAATTGGACCAGTAGTTTTTTCATTAACAACAGCAGCTTCTCAGATTTTACGGCAAATAGGTTTAATATTATTTTTAATTGGTGTTGGAACAGAAGCTGGTTCAAGCATTGTTCCAATGTTGAGAACTAGTGGAATTAGTTTGTTCCTATCAGGTGTTGCAATCACATTAGTACCAATGATTTTAGCTGTTTTTTTAGGAAAATATATTTTAAAAATAGATGTTTTACAACTTTTAGGCGGAATAACTGGAGGTATGACAAGCACGCCAGGCTTAGCTGCTGCAAGCTCAATGACAAAAACAAATGCTCCAGGTATTGCTTATGCAACTATTTATCCTATAGGTATGATTATGGTAATAATTTGTGTTCAAATAATGTTTTGGATAATGGTTTAGTTGGGAAGTTTAATTTTATTTACATCATCAATCCATTTGCGTTTTTCTTTATTAAACCTTTCCATGTGAATAGAATCAACAGGTTCTGCAGGTGGTGGTTCAAATTTGAGTGGGTCTATTTTTTTACCATTTTCATGAATTTCATAATGTAAATGTGGACCAGTTGACCAGCCTGTGCTTCCGACATAACCAATAATATCTCCTTGATTTACTCTATCTCCAACCTGATATTTTCCAAATTTAGAAAAGTGCATATATACAGTTGAATAAACGCTATTATGGCGAATTTTAACATAATTACCTGCACCAGTTCCATAAGTACGAATAACTATTGTTCCATCAGAAGCCGCATAAACAGGCGTTCCTGTAGGTGCGGAAAAATCAACTGCTAGGTGTGGCGTAACAACATGATGAATTGGGTGCATACGTGCATGGGAATAACGCGAACCTATATGAGTATATTCTAATGGTGCTGGCATAAAAGTCTTTCGCATACTGTTGCCAAGAGTATCGTAAAAACAAAGAATAGAATCTTGAACAAAAGGTATAGCCCAAAGTTCTTTCCCACCGTGATGAAAAACACCAGCTTTAATTTCTCCTAAGCCAACTCTTTCATTGTCAACAAAATATTCGTCATATATAACTTTGAACCAATCTTGTTTTTGAAGAGAGTAAAAATCAACTGTCCAAGCAAAAGTTTGAGACAAAGCCAAAGCAATATCCCAATTATAACCATTGTCAATCATAGTTTGCCAAAGCGAATATTCAATAATGCCAGAGGCGGTGTTAGTTATTGTGTCGATTTGTTTTAATGACCTATTAATATAAACAGTATCAGGATTACGAAAATCATAAAGTGTATATTTCATTTTAGAATTTTCATAAACAAAAATTTTAGCTTGTGGAACTTCATCTATTATGGTGTCGTAAAAAATTGTGTATAAATTTCCAACTGTTATTAATGTCGTTCTAAAGGTGTCGCATGACATTTCTACAACTTTGTGTATTTGTTGAGAACTAATTCCATATTTACTTAAAATTCCACCTATATAATCACCTTTGCGGACAGTGTCTTCGATAAGTTCCCAGCCTGTTAAAGGAATTCCAAATTTTTGGGGTATAACTTCTTCTTGAACTTCTGTTGTAGTAGTTGGTGTTTCTTGTTTTTTAGGTTTGAAAATAAAGAATAAAACAACTGCTACAATTAGTACAAAAATTATTAGAGTTATTAAAAATTGCTTTTTAGTCATGACTTAAAATTTTTTTCAATAGTTTGTTTAATCAAATCTAAGAATTTATCTTTCCAAACATTTACTGAATATTTTTCTTCAATGGTTTTGCGTCCGTTTTTTCCAATTTCTTTGCGTAGCTCAGGGTTTTCTATAAGTTTAGATAAAATTTCAAACCATTGCTCATCATCATCTGCTAAAAAACCATTAACTCCATGATCAATTATTTCGGTATTTACACCAACTGGCGACATGACAGCAGGAATTTCTAAACTCAAACATTGCAAACCTTTGAAGCCACATTTGCCTTTACTCCATTTGTCGTTTGGTAGTGGCATTATTCCTATGTCAAATTCGCACAAATCATCAATTTCTGTTTTTTTATTCCATTGAGTTAGTTTAACATCAATATCTTTATCCCAAGTTTTTGTGTTTGCAATTACTTTAAAATATACTTTCTCTTTGTATTTTTCTTTAATTCTTTTTAATACTGGAATGGCTGTGTAAAAATGTTTTAAAGTTGTAGTAGTGCCTGTCCAACCTATGCAAACAGAAGATTTCTCGGTTTGGCTTTTAGTAAAATTGTGATAATCAATATTTAAGATTGTTGGAAGTATAAAAACATTTGAATTGTATTGCTTTGCATAATCTGCTAAAAATTTATTTCCTACTAATACAAGCGTAGATAATTCGCATATTTTAGCAGTTTTTTCGGGTCGTTTTAGCCAAGCCAAATTTTTGTTTCCATCGCTAGTGTCGTTTAGCCAAATTGAATCATCAAAATCAAAAATTATTGGGACTTTTGTTTTTGCAAGTTTTTTCTCGAAATATGTTGTGCCAAGCATAAAAGCTTCGCGATATATAAATATTAAATCGCAATCTTTTGCAATTCTAACATCTCTTAAACGATGAAAAAAACTTTTTATAAGTATTCTTAATTTAGCAAAATATTTACCTTTAGAATAAAAAAGATCATCATCTTTTTCGCTGATAATATTAGAAAAAATTATTTCATAACCATTTTGCTCTAAAGCAGGGATAAAGTGTTCAAATCTAAACCTTTGTCCTGGCGATCTGTCTTTACGATGCTGAACTATGGCTAAAATTTTTTTCATTTATGGCTTAAACTTTTATAAATATTATAATATTTTTCAGCTCCCATTTGCAAAGAAAACAATTTTTTTGAAACTTCTCTTAATTCGCTTCTGTCTATATTAAAATTGTCGTCTAATTTATTAATAGTGTTTTTATATTCTTGCTCGTTAAATTCTGATACCACAATTCCTATATTGTTATTACCAAATATTTCATCAATGTCGCCTACATTAGAATTGCAAACAATAGGAATTCCCATGCCTAATATTTCGGCTAATTTAGTTGGCGAAGATGCTTTTTTAGAAAAAACAGGTTTTATGAAAAATATAGACATTGTTGACAAACTTAAAAATTCAGGAACTTGGTTTCTATCAGCAGATTTAATGATAATATCATTTTCGTCAATATTCTTTTCTTTAGCGTTTGTGAGAATGTTTGCAGGATTATCGTTTGTTATAAAGAAAAATTTAGCGTTTGAATATTTTTGTTTTAAAACTTTGAAAAAATCCAACATTTCATCTAGCATATACCAAGTTCCGATAGAACCTAAGTAAGATAAAACAAAATCATCTTTTGAAATATTAAGTTTAGTCCTTAATTCGTTTGTTTTTTCTGCCGAAATTTTGTTGTAATCAAAATGTTCAATATCTGCACAACAAGGAATAACTTCTATAGGTATATTTGAAAAATCATTTCTTTGATGAATAATTTTTTTGCCAGCATTTGTTAAACTAACAGTGTAGTCGGCGTTTTGTAAAAATGTTTTTTCTTTTTTCTTAAAAAAGTCATAGACAAGTTTAAAAATTGGATTTTTAATATTCCACAAATTGCCGTCAACTCTTTCGTCGGCATAAAAGCCACGCATATCAAATAAGAACTTAGTTCCGAATTTTTTCTTTAGGCTTAAACCAACAAAAGCAGAAATATAAGAACGACAATGAACTATGCTGAAATTATATTTTTTATGGAGTTTTTTAGCTAGTTTTTTTAAAGCATGAATATCTTTTAAAGTCGAAACTATTGGCGGATTTTTTGTGTAATTAATATAATGCCAAAAAATATTAGACTCAGTAAGTATTCTTGAAATTAATTCGTTTTTCTTTTGAAAATTTACTTGTTTTTCAGCCGACAAAATATGTATTTCAAACCCTTTGTTTGATAATTCCTTTAAGTATGGAATAACTTGAGATTGCCCCAAGGCATCTGTCATACCATCATAAGAAATGTATAAAACCTTATTATTAGAAATATCGATATCTATAATCTTCTATTTTAGCTTTTTGAATTAATGCTTCAAGTATGTAATCAATTTGTTGATCTTGATTATATAGTCTTGACATAAAATTGATCATAGTTTGATTTTGCTCGTCAGAAAAATCTGTTTTTGAAGGTGCTGTAGTTTTGTTTACTACTTTAACAACAAATACACCGTTGTTTCCTTTAAATGGTTTAGAAAGAACATTTGTGTCTAATACAGAAGCTACAGCATTTACGTTTGGCTCAAATCCAATACTTGGAATATAGCCAGCACTAAAACTAACTGCATTAGCAGAAGCAACTTCAATTCCGTATTTTTCTGCTATGCTATTCAAATCCATTTTATTAGATAAGTCTTTTTCTAAGTCAGCCAAATATTTTTCAGCTTTTTTATTATCAATAACTTTTGGTTCAATTCTTTCTTTAACTAAATCAAATGGCATAGGTCCTACTTCGTAAATACCTTTAAGTTTTGCTATAATAAATTTATCTGTAAAATTGTAAACTACAGAAACATCACCTTCTTTAGTTTTGTCGTCAAAAACCCAACGAACAAGTTCTCTTGCACCTTCAGTTTGTCCAATTTTATCATCTAAATCTCTTAATCTAGCTGTGTAGTTTACTAGTTGTTCTTTTCTAATTGCTTCGTCAAATTGTTTTCCTGTAGTATTTTCAGAAGCAAAGTTAGAAGCTGCTGTAAAGTAGTAATTTACAGTAAGCTCAGAAAATTTAACTTCTTCATAAACGGAAGTTAGAGAAACACGTTTCATAGGATTTGTTTGGTCTGTGATTTTAATAATATGAACACCAAAATCTGTTTTAACTGTTACTAAATCTCCAGTTTTTCCATAAAAACAAGCATCGTTAAATTCTGGAACCATCATGCCATAAGTAAACCAATCTAAATCTCCACCTTTTTCAGCAGAACCAGGGTCTTCTGAATTGGTCATAGCAAGAAATGCAAAATCAGTACCTCCATTAATAAGAGCTAAAAGAGAATCCGCTTTTGCTTGACAATCTTCCCAAGTAAAGTTTTCGTTAGGTCTAATTAAAATATGACTAGCTCTAACAGAGTCGGGAACAAAATCGATTTCTGATAGTTCAGAGAAAAAATATGTTCCATTATTGAAAATTATTTCAGATAAGTATCCTACTTCTTCATTAAAAAAGTTTTCTGGCAATCCCATTTGTAATAAATCCATTTCCGACAAGTTTTTTTCAGATACTGTTGGAACTAAACCTCCTTTAATATGTCTGTCATATTTTGATTTAATTTTTTCAATAGCCTGTAAACTATCTTCTGCCGATGGAATTATATTGTAAACGACATAGTCAACTTCTCTATATCTTTTTTTATTCATGAACATATATTGATGGTCATTGTAATAAGCTTTTAAATCTTCTTCAGAGACTTTAATGGTTTCGTTATCAATGTTTTTATATGCTAACATAATGAATTCTATATCATAAGAATTATTACTTTCCATATACTCTAATTCTGCAAACTTAGAGGGTTGATAAAAACCCTTTGCAACCATATTAGCATATTTTAGTTTCAATATTTGAGGTGTGATTAGTTGCAAATAATCTGGTGGTGCACTTTCGCCATTATACAACTCATAAAACTCATCAACACTTAATGATAGTCCAATTTCTTCATAATATTTGCTCATCAAATGTTTTTGTAAAATTTCTTCCCACACTAAATTTCTAAGTTGGTCTTGGTCTATACGCTGTCCTTGCATAGCAAAAAAGTTGTTCCACTTGTATTCAATATCATTATACTCAGGAAATTCAACTTTTTTTCCATTTATTTTTGCTAAAGACATGTCGCTTTTGTTAAACAATCTTATTATTGTGTCTTGATCAATAACAAATAGGAATAAAGCAACTCCAACGAAAATTATTACTGCTATTCCTGCTCTATTTCTAATCTTTTGTAATACTGCCATTACTGTTAATTTTTAATAAAAGTTATAAATTATAATTTTAAAATATTTTGGCTGCGAATATAATAAAATATTATTGTATAAAAACAATGAAATAAAAATAATTACGCACAATTGTTCAAATTTTTGGTAAAATGGTTATTTTAGGGCATAAATAAACGAAACAGTCTCATTGTGTTTAAGGTTTTTGACCTAAAAAAACTAATAAGACTGTTTCTAATCATAAAACATTAAATAAAAATAGAAAATTATTTCTTACATATAAGATTCTAATGGTTCACATGTGCAAACAAGATTTCTATCTCCATATCCGCTATCAATTTTTCCAACATAGGGCCAGAATTTATTTTCTTTAATCCAAGCTAGTGGGAAAGCAGCTTGTTCGCGTGAATATTTGTGATTCCATTCGCTTGCAGTACATTCAACTTGAGTGTGAGGTGCATTTTTTAATGGATTATCTTCTTTGTCAAATTCGCCATTTTTAATTGCTTCACATTCCATTTTAATAGCTTTCATAGCTTCGATAAATCTATCTAATTCTTGTTTTGATTCACTTTCGGTTGGTTCAACCATTAAAGTTTCGTGAACAGGGAAAGATAGAGTAGGAGCATGGAAGCCATAATCCATTAGTCGGCGTGCAACGTCTCCAGCTTCAACTCCATAGTTTTCGCGGAATTTTCTTAAATCCAAAATCATTTCGTGAGCACAACGACCAGTTTCGCCGGTATAAACGACATCGTAATAATCTTTTAGTTCGTTAGCAATATAATTTGCATTTAAGATTGCGATTTTTGTTGCTTGGGTTAGTCCTTCTTCGCCCATCATTTTTAAATAAGCAAAAGTAATTGGCAGAACATAAACAGAACCATAAGGTGCAGCAGCAACTGCTTTAATCGCATTTTCTCCACCAGTTTTTACCATAGTATGACCGGGTAAGAATTGTGCTAAATGTTTTGCTACAGAAATACTTCCAATTCCAGGACCACCACCGCCATGAGGAATAGCAAAAGTTTTATGTAAATTTAAGTGGCAAACGTCAGCTCCGATAAATCCTGGGTTTGTTAAACCTACTTGAGCGTTCATATTTGCACCGTCCATATAAACTTGACCACCGTTTTCGTGAATTATTTTAACCATTTCTTTTATTTTTGACTCATAAACACCATGAGTTGATGGATAAGTAATCATCACAGCACTTAAATTGTCTTTATGTTCTACAGCTTTTGCACGTAAATCATCAACGTCAACATTACCTTTTTCGTCGCATTTTACAACAACGACTTGCATTCCTGCCATAACTGCCGATGCTGGGTTTGTTCCGTGTGCTGACGAAGGAATTAAGCAAATATTTCTATGTCCTTCGTTTCTTGATTTGTGATATTCGCGAATTACCATTAAACCAGAATGTTCGCCACTTGCACCAGAATTTGGTTGAACCGAAGTAGCCGCAAAACCTGTTATTATGCTTAAATCTTTTTCCATTTCAGCAACTAATTCTTTGTAGCCAAGTGCTTGATCTTCTGGTACAAAAGGATGAATGTTGCTTAATTCTGACCAACTCAAAGGAAGCATAGAACTTGCAGAATTTAATTTCATTGTACAAGAACCCAAAGAAATCATTGAACGGTTAAGTGCTATATCACGATTTTCTAATCTTTTGATATAACGCATCATTTCGCTTTCGCTGTTGTATGAGTTGTAAATTTTGTGTTGGAAAATATTGTCTTCTCGTTTGAATTTTAATTCAAAACCTTTAAAATCTTCAATTTTTTCAACTGGGCGGTAATCTTTTTTATTAGCTGTTGCAAAAATTCTTAGAATTGTATTGATTTCTTCAACAGAAATTAATTCGTCAGTAGAAATTCCAACATATTTTTCGCAACAATATCTAAAGTTCATTTTGTTTTTTAAAGCAATAGCTTGAATATCTTTAGATTTTAGACCTTCAGGAATTTCAACAAAAATGGTGTCGAAAAATTCTTTATGTTTTAATTTATAACCTAATTTTTCAAGTTCAACAGCTAAAAATCTAGCAGCTTTGTTAATGTTGTTAGCAATTCTTTTCATTCCTTCTGCACCGTGATAAACAACATACATTCCTGCCATTGTAGCTAATAGAGCTTGAGCAGTACAAATGTTTGAAGTTGCTTTTTCACGTTTTATATGTTGTTCGCGAGTTTGTAAAGCCATTCTTAATGCTTGATTTCCGTGTTTATCAATGCTAATTCCAATAATTCTACCTGGCATGCTACGTTTATATTTTTCGCGAGTAGAAAGGAAACCTGCATGAGGTCCGCCATATCCCATAGGAATACCGAAGCGTTGAGTTGAACCAACAGCAATATCAGCTCCCCAAGAAGCAGGCGATTTTAAAAGTACCAAAGCCATCACGTCAACAGCTGCACAAACGAGAATTTCTGATTCGTGGGCTTTGTTAGTAAATTCTGTATAATCATTAATTTTTCCATCAGATGCAGGATATTGAACTATTGCACCAAAGGTTTTATTACAAAGATTAGCTTCTTTGAAATTTCCAACAACAACTTCTACGCCAATAGGTTCGGCTCTTAATTTAATTACATCTAAAGTTTGTGGAAAAATATTTTCGTCAACAAATAAAACATTTTTATTGTCTTTCACTGCTTGACGCGAACGATTTTCTAACATCATGCTCATTGCTTCAGCAGCAGCAGTAGCTTCGTCTAAAAGTGAAGAATTTGTTATTTCTAAACCTGTAAGCTCGGTCAAAACAGTTTGAAAATTTAATAATGCCTCTAAACGACCTTGAGAAATTTCTGCTTGATAAGGAGTGTAGGAAGTGTACCAACCTGGATTTTCGAAAATATTTCTTAAAATCACAGAAGGAGTAGCAGTTCCATAATAACCCATACCAATAAATGATCTGTAAATTTTATTTTTCGAAGCAATTTCTTTAATTTTATTCAAATATTCATACTCGGTTAAAGCTGGATCTAAGACAAGTTTTTTAGGCAAACGAATATCTTTTGGAACAACTTCATCAATTAGTTGATCTAAAGATGAAACACCAACTTTTTTCAACATTTCTTGGTATTCGCTTTCGCGTGGTCCTAGATGGCGAGAAACAAATTTTTCTTTTATCATTTTTATTATAATTTTATATTACTAATAACTTTAAATTTTAAATTAAGGCAAAATTAAAAATAATTTCCGAAAAAACTAAATCAACTTGCGTGTTTTATAATATAA
>DAONZU010000016.1:31132-33039 GCA_035406965.1 Bacteroidales bacterium | reverse complement strand
TTCGTCCTCAATTTCAGCGCCTTGCATTTTAACACTTCTGAAACACCTTGAAAGTTTATTGTTTTAAAAGCTGTTTTGAGACAGCCTCTTTTTATTATTTAAAAAAAAAATAACATAATGAAACCTACACTTTTTATTTTAGCAGCAGGAATGGGAAGCCGTTACGGTGGTTTAAAACAACTTGATGGACTTGGTCCCAACGGCGAAACAATAATGGACTATTCAGTTTATGATGCCATAGAATCAGGATTTGGAAAACTTGTTTTTGTTATTCGTAAATCTTTTGAACAAGATTTTAGAGAAAAAATTGTAAAAAAATACGAAAATAAAATTCTAATAGAAATTGTTTTCCAAGAATTAGATTATTTGCCTGATGGCTTTACTCTAAATCCTGAAAGAGTAAAACCCTGGGGTACAAACCATGCTGTGATGATGGGTAAAAATGTAATTTCTGAACCTTTTGCCGTAATAAATGCAGACGATTTTTATGGTAGAGATGCTTTTAGAGTTTTAGGCAAATTTTTATCAGAATTAAAAAACTCTGAAAATAAATATTGCATGGTCGCCTATCAAGTTGGAAATACGCTATCAGAACGTGGAACTGTAGCACGTGGAATTTGCCAAAGCGACAAAAACAATTTTCTTACCGGCGTGGTGGAAAGAACAAAAGTTATAAGAAATGACGGAAAAGTGCAATATCTTGATGAGAATGAAAAATGGGTTACAATAGCAGACGACACTCCTGTATCAATGAATATGTGGGGTTTCACACCAGACTATTTTAAACATTCCGATAAACTTTTTATTGATTTTTTAAACGAAAATTCAGATAATATTAAAGCTGAATTTTACATTCCTAGAGTTGTAAATGATTTGATTGTAAATAATATCTCTACTGTGAAAGTTTTAAAAACTACATCAAAATGGTTTGGAGTTACTTACGCCGAAGATAGAAGCGAAGTTGTTGAAAAATTAGCTCAATTAGTAAAAAAAGGCGAATATCCAAGCCCACTGTGGAAGTGAGTTAAAAGTTGAACCGAGCTTGCGAGCTCACCGAATGTAAAGTTAAAAGCATTGTGTTCTTTTATCTTTTAATTTTAGAAACTCATTTTGTACTTGCAAAAGTAAATAAAAATATCTAATATTTTATAAAATGATTTTTTTTAACAAAAAGCCCTGCAAATAAGATACTTGCAAGGCTTTAATTTAAAATAAGTTTGTGCTATAAATTATTTCTTCAATCCTAAAACTTCTAATCCTTGTTTAAACACTATATCTTTTGGAATGCCAGCTTCAGCAATTTTGTCGAGGTCTTTTTGAAGTTCTTCGCCTATATTGCTTTGTGTATCAACCCAGTTTTTAGCTGCTTCAAGATTTCCATCGCCTTGGATAACAATAATGTCGTTTACCATTTCTGCAACTGCTGCTTTCATTTTTTCAAAATTAACAGAATATTTGCCTGTTTCTTCATTTTTAACAAAAGCTCCTCTTTCTTTTAAATAGTAAAATTCCATCATATTAGCTTTTCCGTGTGAACTAGCAACGCCAAAACGTACTGAACGGAAAATTCCAGCCATAAATGTAACATAATTATCCATTAAATCTTTTTCTGGAAATTCGCCCATTTCGTAAAGTTGAGTAACCATATATAAGCCTGCAATATCTGCTTTTGCTTCTTCCACTGGGCTGTAATATTCTTCTAATGCTTCACGAACAGATTTTTTAGAATCGATAGTATATTTTACTCCTAAACCATGAGCAACTTCATGAAACATTACATTTTGGAAGAATGCATCTTCAAATTTAACATGTTTCAATTGAGTTTCATCAATTAGCAATTCAGCGATAGGAAGTAAAATTGTATTAAATTTAGCTTCCATAGAATTTTTCAATTGTAGTTTTCTAGA
>DAONZU010000016.1:0-31032 GCA_035406965.1 Bacteroidales bacterium | reverse complement strand
GAATGAGCTGCTTTTACTCCCATAAATGCATCTTCGTAACTTTCGATAGGACCTACAACAAAATCAATTTTATTGTTTTTCATATCCATCCAAGCTAAATCACTTGTAAGATAATCATCAGTACGTAAAGCCTCTGCTCTTAAACGCAAGTAAGTTTGAAATTCTTTATCGCTAACTAATTCAGCTGCCTCATCTATAAGTTGAGCTGCTCTTTCAATTTCTTGTGCATACTCTTCGTGATACCATACACATTTTAATTTACCAGCATCGTCTCTACGTATCAAAGTGTACCAGCTCATTTTGTTTGGGTCGTCAAAAGCATTAAATTCTTCTTTTGTAATATCGCTTGGATAATAATTTGCACCCAAAGGCTTTTCACCATAAGCTACAATAAAAGATTTGTTTCCGTTTAATCTATCCCAAGGACCATAATTAATTAATGCATATTTCAACGCATCTTCATCTTCAATAGAATTTAAAAAAGCTTCTTTGTCGCCAATTGCATCTTTCCAAAATAAATCATCCATAATTTGGGCAACTTCTACGAGTTTTACAATAGCTTGTTTATCACCATCGGTTAAATGGTCAAGATTTGCAGTAAGTTCAACTTCTGCATAATCAGCTACTAATTTTTGCATTTCTGTTAATTCTTCTTGTTTTGGTTCATCTTTTTTCTTACTATTACATGCACTCATTGTTACAACAAGCGTTGCAATAACAAACAAATTTAAAAAATTGATTTTCATAATTATATAAATTTAAGTTAAAAATATTATTTATCTGATCCCCAATATGCTAATAGAACTATTACTGCTAAAATTGCAAGTATAAATAGGGTAATTTTCCACCAGCACCAAGGTCTTTCGCCTTGTACTTTACCTGTTCTACCATTGACAATAAAGCGATATACTTTATTTTTAAATCGATATGCACTAATCCAAATAGGCAATAAAGTATGTTTAAAAGTTATATTTGAGTAAGTAACATTTTTATAAGTAATTCTTTGTCTGTCTCCACCTATATCTTGACGGATATAACTGTCGATAATTGGATCCATTTTTACTTTTGCAATATCAAAACCATCTTTTAGTCCTATAGCATAAGTTTCGGCTCTAAATCCTGACAAGAATTTTTCGTCAAATGGTGTTAGGTTTTCCAAATCCCAAGGTTCTAAAACAGTTACATTTTTGTCGGGCAAAGATTTACTTGCAAGCACTAACACATCATCAAAAAAGACATCTACACTACCCGAAACACTTGTCCAGCGAGTTCTTGTAACTGTTCTAGTTTGAGTTTTACCACTGCCATCAGTATAAGTTTGAGTTTCTTGATAATCATCTCCTCTTTGACCTCTATACTCTGTATAAGTATCTGAATCATAAGTCCAATAAGGCAAATATACTCCTGACATTTGATTTGAATGAGCAGCACGTTTTTTAAATCCTGGAGGTGCAAACCAACGTTTTCTTATCCATTTTTTAAAATGTTCTAATGCTTCTTTTGAAGTGATTTTAAATGGAAGCAAAGATTTTGGTTTTATTATTTTTGTTGTACTTTCACTTTTTACAATTAACTTATTACCACAAAATGGACACTCGCTTGAAACCACATTTTTATCTAAAGTTGTAACAGCTCCACAGGCTTCACAAGCTACTGTTGAAACTTCTTCGATTTCAGAGCCTTCTTCTGCAAGCTGTATATGCTCTTCAAAATCAAGTTCTTCGATTTCCTCATCTCTAATTTCAATTTCGTTAACAGTACCACAGTAAGGACAAGCTAAAGAAGTTGTTCCAGGCTCAAAAACCAATTTTGCGGCACAGTTTTTACAAACTACATCTGGCTGATTTGTTTCAGACAATTCAGGATTAAAATTTTGTTCGTCCATTGCTAAATTTTTTTAAAGTGTTTTCAGGCGTAAAATTAAGAAATTTTTTTAATTAAAACACTTTTTTTGTTTTTATTCAACAAAGGATTTTGATTTTATAAAATTAACTAAAAGTTAAGCGTAAAAAAATCGTTCTAAAACAAAGAAATTGCAACCTATCTTAAAATATAAAGACAACTCTTTTATTTCATCCCTTCTGTAGTAACGTCCCTGTCGATTTTTGCGATTAGTCCTTGCAAAACATTTCCAGGTCCAAGTTCTACAAAATGTTTAGCTCCATCTGCAATCATATTTTGGATTGTAGTAGTCCATCTTACTGGGCTAGTGAGTTGTTTGATTAAATTCTCTCGTATTTGTTCTGGATTTTTGTATGGTTTTGCATCTACATTTTGATAAATTGGGCAAACAGGAGTTTTAAAATTTGTTTGATTGATAGCAATACTAAGTTCTTCTTGAGCTGGCAACATTAGTGGTGAATGGAAAGCTCCTCCAACTGGTAACTGTAGAACTCGCCTTGCTCCTGCTTCTTTCATTTTTTCCATCGCAATTTCAATTCCCTTAATCGAACCTGAAATCACAACTTGTCCAGGCGAATTGTAATTAGCAGCAACTACAAGCTCATCTATTTCCGAACAAATTTTATCGATAATATCAAAATCTAAATTTAAAACTGCTGCCATAGTAGAATGGTTTAACTCACATGCTTTTTGCATAGCTTTAGCACGAATTGAAACCAACTTCAAGCCTTCTTCAAAACTAAGAGCACCAGCAGCAACCAAAGCCGAAAACTCTCCTAATGAATGTCCTGCAACCATTGCTGGCTCTGGCTTTTCTTCAAGGCACATATAAGTAATTACAGAATGTAAAAATATTGAAGGCTGAGTAACTTTTGTTTGTTTTAAATCTTCGTCTGTACCGTTAAAAATAATATCAGTTATTCTAAAACCTAAAATTTCATTAGCTTTTTCAAACATTTCTTTTGCTTTAGGGTTTGAATTATACAATTCTTGTCCCATGCCAACATATTGGGAGCCTTGTCCCGGAAAAACATAAGCTTTCATATTATAGTATTTTTAGTTCTTTTATTTAATTAATGATAAAAATTCCTGACGTGTTGCATCTTTTAGAAATGCTCCTGTAAAATCAGAAGTTGTAGTAATTGAATTTTGTTTTTGCACTCCTCGCATTTGCATACACAAGTGCTGAGCTTCGATAACTACCGCAACTCCCAATGGCTGTAAAGTATTTTGAATACAATCTTTTATTTGTGTTGTTAATCTTTCTTGAACTTGCAAACGTCTTGCATAAACATCAACAACTCTTGCAATTTTACTCAATCCAGTAATATAATGATTGGGAATATATGCAACATGAGCTTTTCCAACAAATGGCAACAAATGATGTTCGCACATGCTGTATAATTCAATATCTTTAACAATTACCATTTGCTTATAGTCCTCGCGAAACATTGCAGAGCGTAAAATTTCTTCTGGATTCATATTATAACCTTGAGTAAGAAATTGCATTGATTTAGCAACTCTTTTAGGTGTTTTTAATAAACCTTCGCGTCCTGCATCTTCGCCTAATAATTTTAAAATTTCAGAATAATGTTGAGCTAATAATCTAGTTTTTTCATCATCATATTTTTCGATTTTTGCATAGCCACCATTTTCCGAACTATTTAAACTTTCTACCATGTCTAAAATTTTTTGCAAAAATAAATAAAATTGTCGTAATAATAAGCTATTTTTGTTAAAACATAAATTATGAAGACTTTAATAATTACTGCCACAAGTTTAGAAGCCAAGCAAATAGTTGATAATTTGCACTTTATCAAATGCTCAGACACAGTATTCTCAAACACAGATTACAACTGCGACATACTAACTACAGGCGTTGGACTTGTTGCTACTGTGTTTTCAATGTTTACTTGCGTAAATATTAAAGAATACGATTTGTTAATAAATCTTGGAACTGCTGGAAGTTTTTCGGAAAATTTAAAAATTGGCGAGCTTGTCAACGTTAACTCAGATAGCTTTGAAGATATTTGCATTAGGGATAATGGCGAAAAAATCAATGTTTTTAATTCAAAGTTTAATCAACATTTTAGAAACTTAATAAACAATGGAAGAATTTATAACACAAGCGATTATCCACATTTTTTTCATAATTTAAAGAAAGTTTCTGGTACTAGCGTAAATATCCCTGAGCAAAATCCTATTTCAAATTATGAAATAGAGAGTATGGAAGGAGCTGCTTTTATGTTAGTTTGCAAACATTTTAAGAAAAATTTCATTCAAATAAGAGGAATTTCCAATATTATTTCAAAAACAAAACGTGAAAATTGGGATTTTAATACTCCTATTAATAATTATAGTGATCTGACAATTGACTTTTTAAAACAAAACAAATGAAATTAAAATTAGCCATATCGCCTTGTCCAAACGACACTTTTATGTTTGATGCGTTGATTAACAAAAAAATCGATACGAAAAATTTTGATTTTGAGATTATTATAGACGATATTGAAAAACTAAATTCCTACACAAAGCAGCAAGAAGTTGATATTAGCAAAACTAGCTTTCATAATTTTTTAAAAATTTCTGATAACTATCAATTATTAAATTCTGGAACTGCAATGGGAAAAAATTGCGGACCTTTAATTGTTAGTAAAAGAAAAATTTATCCTGACGAGCTAAAACACTGTAAAATTGCAATTCCTGGCGAATCAACCACTGCAAATTTGCTTATGCAAATATTTTTTAAAGAAGCACAAAACAAAAATGTTTACCTTTTTTCTGATATTGAAGAACTTGTTCTCTCAAATGAGTGCGATGCAGGTTTGCTAATTCACGAAACACGTTTTACTTATCAAAAGCGGGGTCTTAAATTAATTGCCGACTTAGGAAATCTATGGGAAAACAAATTTAATCTACCCATTCCTTTAGGTGGAATAATTGTAAAAAGAAGTTTACCCGACAAAATAAAACAAGAAATAGATAAAATGCTTAGCGAAAGCATAAACTTAGCATTTCAAAATCCTAGAAGCACAATACCTTTTATGAAAAAACATGCTGTTGAAATGGACGAAGAAATTATGATGCAACATGTGAATTTATATGTGAATGAATATTCAAAAGATATTGGCGACTTAGGAAAAAAATCAATTTATAAATTAAGAGAAGAGTTTTTGAAACTAAATAATTTAGAAGAAGAAAGTTTGGATTTGTTTTTGTAACTGAAGATAAATTGATTTTCATCTAAACATTTTCAAGTTTGCCTTTTGTGGAGCTGGCGGGAATCGAACCCGCGTCCAAACAAGAAACAAAGGTGCTTTCTACATGTTTATTTTGCCTTTAATTTTCGAGCCTTAGAGCGAGGACAAACACCCAGACTAAGACCTTATCCCCTAAACTTTCGCCTTTTTATCGGGGAGGTAAAAAAGCTAGTTCGGTAGCTATGCCATCTCTTTGCCGAAGCGGAACCGAACCGTCCAATCGAGAGATGTTTCGTTTCAGCACCTTGTGCCGAAATTAAGTTAATCTACTTTATTCGATTAAGCAGCGAAAGCAAAGTTATCTGCGCCAGTTAATTGTTTGTGAAAAAGTTTAACGGGATTACCCACATTGCCCGACATGCTTACACAATCATTTACCTTGCTGTCAAAACCGAGTCAGCCCCTGATTTGTAATTTTATGCAAAGATATAAAATATTTTAATATTACGATTTTAAAATTTTAATTGTTTCTATTGGATTCTCTGAACCAAAAATTGCTGAACCTGCAACTAAAGAATTGGCTCCAGCCTTAATAATTTCTTTATAATTGTGAGTATCAACACCACCATCAACTTGAATTATTAAGTTTGGATTATAAATATCTGCCATTTCTCTCAAGTCTTTTATTTTTGCCAAACTTTGACTTATAAAACTTTGTCCTCCAAATCCAGGATTTACCGACATAATTAAAACCATATCCAATTCTGGCAAAATATCTTTCAACAATTCTACCGATGTATGTGGATTTAACGATACTCCTGCTTTCATTCCTGCATTTTTAATTTCTTGAACTGTGCGATGCAAATGCGTACAAGCCTCATAATGCACTGTTAAAATATCAGCTCCAACTTTTTTCCATTCTATAATATATCTTTCTGGTTGCACAATCATCAAATGTACGTCTAAAGGTTTTTGTGCAAATTTTTTAATATATTTAACTACTGGAAATCCGAAAGATATATTTGGAACAAACACACCGTCCATTATGTCAAGATGAAACCAGTCGGCTTGAGATTTGTTAATCATTTGAATATCTTTTTCAAGATTTGCAAAATTTGCCGAAAGCATAGAAGGAGATAGTATTATATGTTTCATTTTTCGTTTTTAAAATTTATTGCAAATATAAACTTTTTTCAAAAAATTCTAAAAACTTATACCTATATAAGATAAGATTGCAATACATTTCGTTTTGATGATTGTCTGAGCTTTTTCAGAGAGCTTTCTTTTAGTTGCCTAACCCTTTCTCGAGTAAGATTTAGAGCTTCTGAAATTTCCTCATAAGTTTTAGGACTTTCATTATCTAATCCAAAATACATTTTAACAATTATTCTTTCTCTCTCACTTAACACTTTTAAAGCCTCATTAATTTCAATTTTTAAAGAATTGTTATTTAAAGTTTTTTCAACAGAAAGTGTTTGTGTGGTGCCAAGAAAATCGCCCATTGTAAAATCATCATCTCCTTCGCTATTACTTAAAGGAGCATCCATTGATAAGGTTTTCCCTTGATATTTAAGCACTTCATTAACATTTTTAAAATTATAGTCTGTTTCTTCTGCAATTTCGGCTAAACTAGGTTCACGTTCTAATTTTTGTTCTAAAGCTAAAGAAGTTGAATAAACTTTATTCAAAATACCTATTTTATTTAGTGGTAGTCTAATCATTCTACCTTTTACTGCTATCGCATGCAAGATAGATTGTCGTATCCACCAAACCGCATAAGATATAAATTTGAATCCTCTGGTTTCATCAAAGCGTTTTGCAGCAACTAACAAACCATAATTACCTTCGTTTATTAAATCCTGTAAACTTAAACCTTGGTTTTGATATTGTTTTGCAACAGAAACAACAAATCTTAAATTTGCTAAAACTAATTTATGAACCGCTTCTTGGTCGCCACATTTAATACGTTTTGCCAATTCGATTTCTTCTTCGGGAGAAATCAATTCTTCGCGAGCTATTTCTTGCAAATACTTTTCAAAAGCAAGAGTATCTCGACTAGTTACCTGACGTGTTATTTTTAATTGTCGCATTTCCTCAAAATTAAATTCATTATATTAAACGTTAAACACACCAAAAGGTTGTCTAAAACCTGTTTTTTTACAAAATTTGGAACAATTATTAAAAAATTAATAAAGAATTTGCCGAATTAATAATTTTCTTAGCTTTTTTTTGCAATAAAACAAGCACATATTATTTTGATTTTAAGGTATTTCTTCATTAAATTTTAAATTAGTAATGAAAAAAAACAAGTTTTTAATGATTTTATTTTTATTTTAAAAAAAACATATTATTTTTGTCCCCTGATTAATGCTGTCGAGTTATCATTTTGACAGTTAAAAAAAATCTTTAAAATTTATTGTATCACATAAATTACATTCATTCATGTATGACATTATAGAACTAAACTCAAAATTATTACCTGAGTTAAAAGAAATTGCAAAAGATCTTGGTATTCACAAAGTTGATGCTTTTCGCAAATCTGATTTGATATATAAAATTCTTGATGTTCAAGCTATTAAAGCTGCTGAAAAAGAAGCGGATAAAAAGAAACAATCTAAAGTTCAGAACTTTGATGCTCAGAACAAAGCTAATGAAAATGGAAAAAGACCTAGAACTAAAATGAAAGCTCAAAAAATAACTTTTAGTTCCCCTACCCCAACTCAAAAGAATTTGTTTGATGAAGTTGAAAATAACAAACAACAAGTTAACAATACATTAGCAACTAAAGAAAAAACTGTAGTTGAGGATCAAAGCAAAGCTAAAGATGCTGTTGTCAATAAAAAAGAAGTTGAACAAAAAAAATCAAATGCAGTAGCTGAAAAAGCCAAATCCAACGATAACACTAAAAGCTCTATAGTTACTCCTCAAAAAGGGCAAGAGAAAAAAATTATTTTAAAAAAGCCTCAGACTAAGTTAAATGACGAACTTACGCATTTGCCTGATATTGAAATAGATAGACCTACTCAAGCAGAAACAGCAAAAGTAGAACCAGCAAAACTAGAGCCAATAGAAGTAAGCAAAACAAATGGAGAAGCAAAACATAAAGAACAAGAAACAAAGAAACCTAAAAGAGAAGATTTATATGATTTTTCAGGCATTATAACTATTACAGGAGTTTTAGAAGTTATTCCTGAAGGTTATGGATTCTTACGTTCTTCGGATTATCATTATTTGAATTCTCCTGACGATGTTTATGTATCTCAATCTCAAATAAAATTATTTGGATTAAGAACTGGAGACACAATCGAAGGTTCAATTCGTCCACCTAAAGAAGGGGAAAAATATTTTCCATTAACTAAAGTTATTAAAATAAATGGAATAGACCCTACCCTAATGAGAGACAGAGTTCCTTTTGACCATTTAACACCTCTATTCCCTGACGAAAAATTTAATATCACAGGTAATGGCAAAGCAACTTTATCAACAAGAATTGTTGACCTATTTGCTCCAATAGGAAAAGGACAAAGAGGTTTGATTGTTGCTCAGCCTAAAACTGGTAAAACTGTTCTTCTTAAAGAAATTGCAAATGCAATAGCAGCTAACCATCCTGAGGTTTATCTGATGATATTACTTATAGACGAGCGTCCTGAAGAAGTTACAGATATGGCTCGCAACGTAGATGCTGAAGTTATTGCTTCTACTTTTGACGAACCTGCCGAAAGACATGTTAGAGTATCTAGCATAGTTCTTGAAAAAGCAAAAAGAATGGTAGAATGTGGACATGATGTTGTGATTTTACTAGACTCAATCACAAGATTAGCACGTGCTTATAACACTGTAGCTCCAGCTTCTGGAAGAGTATTATCAGGAGGTGTTGATTCAAATGCTTTACATAAACCAAAAAGATTTTTTGGTGCTGCCAGAAATATTGAAAACGGAGGTTCACTAACAATTATAGCAACTGCTTTAACAGAAACAGGTTCTAAAATGGACGAGGTAATTTTCGAAGAATTTAAAGGAACTGGAAATATGGAACTTCAATTAGACAGAAAATTATCTAACCGTAGAATATACCCAGCTGTTGATATTACTGCTTCAAGCACAAGACGCGAAGATTTATTAATTGATAACGAACTAATTAATAGATTATGGATTTTAAGAGAATTCCTCGCCGATATGAACTCTGTAGAAGCTATGGAATTTATGAGAACACGATTAATGCAAACTGCAACTAACGAAGAGTTCTTGTGGACTATGGACAAAGGGTTATAAGTTAAAAGTTATAAGTTAAAAGTTAAAAGTTAAAAGTTAAAAGTTAAAAGTTAAAAGTTGAAAGTTAAAAGTGGCTGACGCGTCTATTGCTTCGCAGAGTTCGCAAGCTCACTCTGCTCGCAATCACATTCCCCATGACGCTCGCTCGGATTTATAATCCGAGTGTTCAAAAAATTAAAGATTCCAACCACTCGGATTATAAATCCGAGCAAGTAACAAAATAAGTCTGTCAAAAGCTTGTCCGTAGGGCAACATGCAATCAACACTTCTATTACGTTCAGAACATCACTTTTAATTGAAATAATTATTTATTACCAATTAAATAATTATTTTAATTTTCCAGATTTTTATTTAAATTTGCAATCTTGAAACTTATGAGATTTTGATTTAAAAAAACGAAATTAATGAATAAGAGTAAATTAGGATTAGATCAGAAAAAAATTGAGTCTGCTAAGCAAATTGCAAAGAATATTGCAGACGATGTTCAAGATTTTGTTAATCAATACACTACTGTTGCGGTAGAACGCTCTCTTTGTCGCCTTTTAGGAATAGACGGAGTTAATTCTAACGATATACCTTTGCCAAACGTTGTTATAGACCAAGTTCAGGAAAATAAATCGTTAAGCGAAGGCATTTTATTTTTTCTTGGAAATGCAATTTTAGAAACTGAATTAAATCCACAACAAATAGCAGAAAAAATTGCAAATGAAGATTTTAATATTTGTAAACTTCCAATAAGAGATAAAGCAAGCATTGAAAAAGCTATAATGCCATATATAAATGCAGGTGTTGAAAAAATCAAGAAAAATGTTGCAATTCGTAACGAATATCTTTCTCGCTTAGGGGAAGGCAACAAACCATATATTTATGTAATTGTTGCTACAGGTAATATTTATGAAGATGCTATTCAAGCTCAAGCTGCTGCTCGCCAAGGGGCTGATATTATTGCAGTAATTAGAACCACTGGACAGAGTTTATTAGACTATGTCCCTTATGGTGCTACTACCGAAGGCTTTGGCGGAACTTATGCTACACAAGAAAACTTTAAAATTATGCGTGCTGCATTAGACGAAGTTGGCGAAGAAGTTGGACGTTATATTCGCTTGTGCAACTACTGTTCAGGATTGTGCATGCCCGAAATTGCTGCTATGGGAGCTATAGAGCGATTAGACGTTATGTTGAACGACGCACTTTATGGAATCTTGTTTCGCGATATAAATCAACAAAGAACAATTGTTGACCAATATTTTTCAAGAATTATAAATGGATTTGCGGGCGTAATCATAAATACAGGCGAAGATAATTATCTAACTACTGCTGACGCTTACGAACAAGCACACACAGTTTTAGCCTCAGACCTTATAAACGAGCAATTAGCCTTACTTGCAGGAATGCCAGAAGAGCAAATGGGTTTGGGACACGCTTTTGAAATGGACCCAGAAATGGAAAATGGATTTTTATACGAACTTGCTCAAGCTCAAATGACAAGGGAAATTTTCCCAAAAGCACCTTTAAAATACATGCCACCAACAAAATTTATGACTGGAAATATTTTTAAAGGACATATTCAAAATGCACTTTTCAATGTTGTATCTATTTGGACACAACAAGGAATACAACTTTTGGGGATGTTAACCGAAGCTATTCATACTCCATTTATTTCTGACAGATATTTGGCGATAGAAAATGCAAAATATGTTTTCAATAACTTAAAAAATATTGGAGATGAAATTGAATTTAAAGAAAATGGAATAATTCAAAAAAGAGCGCAAGAAGTACTAAACAATGCACATGCCTTATTGAGCGAAATTGATAAAGTTGGATTATTTGATGCTTTAGAAAAGGGATTATTTGCCGATACAAAAAGATCAAAAACTGGTGGCAAAGGATTAGCAGGTGTTGTACAAAAATCAGAAAATTATTTTAATCCATTTATCGAAATAATGAAAGGAGGAAATAAATAATGAGTGGCGGAAATTATTCAATGGATAAAAAAGAATTTGATAAAATATTAGATCTTAAAAAAGTAAAACCATATGGCGACACTATGAATGATGGAAAAGTCCAGCTTAGTTTTACTTTACCAGTTCCTTGCAACGACGAGGCAAGTGAAGCAGCAAAACAACTAATGAAAAAAATGGGCTTTGAAGAGCCACAAGTAGTTTATTTCAAAGAACTTACAAAAGGATTTACTTTTTTTGTTTGTTATGGTTCTTGCACACACACAGTAGATTTTACAAACATTCACGTTCCAAAAGTAGAATCGAATGTTATGAGCATGGCTGAAACTGATGAATTTATAAAGCAAAATATTGGAAGAAAATTAGTTGTTATTGGTGCAAGCACAGGAACTGATGCTCATACTGTTGGTATTGATGCAATTATGAATATGAAAGGCTATGCAGGACATTTTGGATTAGAAAGATACGAAATGATTGAAGCCTTAAACATGGGTGCACAAGTTTTAAACGAAGATTTTATTGCTAAAGCAATAGAAATAAAAGCTGATGCACTATTGGTTTCGCAAACAGTAACTCAAAAAGATGTTCATATTAAAAACCTTACCGAATTAGTTGAAATGCTTGAAGCTGAAGGGCTAAGAGACAAAGTTTTACTAATTTGTGGTGGACCAAGAATTTCACATGAATTAGCTAAAGAATTGGGCTATGATGCTGGTTTTAGTATGAACTCTTATGCCGATGACGTAGCAAGCTATATAGCTCAAGAAATGGATAGAAGAATTAATAATAAATAAAATTTTTTAAGCATGGACAAAAATCAAATGCGAGAAGTAATCGCAAAAAGAGTTGCCAAAGAAATTAATGATGGCGATATTGTAAACTTAGGTATTGGAATACCTACTCTAGTTCCAAATTACTTGCCTGAAGGAGTTAAAGTAACCTTACAGTCTGAAAATGGATTGTTGGGTATGGGACCAAGTCCTGAACCTGGCAAAGAAGACGAAAACTTAGTAAATGCTGGAGGTGGTTATATCACAGCTACTCCAGGAGCTGCATCATTTGACTCTTCAAGATCTTTTGGTATAGTTCGTGGTGGACATGTTGACGTAACTGTTTTAGGAGCTATGCAAGTTGACCCAAGTGGTGACTTAGCAAACTGGACAATTCCTGGAAAATTAACTCCAGGTATGGGTGGAGCAATGGATTTATTGGTAGGTGCACGCAGAGTTATTTTAGCAATGGAGCATACTGCAAAAGGAAGAGCTAAAATTTTAAAGAAATGTACACTTCCATTAACTGCTAAAGGACAAGTAAATACAATTATTACCGAAATGTGCGTAATGGAAATTACTGAAAAAGGAATTGTACTTACTGAAATACATCCAGAATTTAGTATTGAAGACGTTAAAGCAGTTACAGAAGCTGATTTTATAGTTTCAGAAAATTTAAAAGAAATACAATTAGATTAAATTAATCAATTTTTAATAAACATAAACTTATTATAAAAATGAAAAAAGTATTTTTAATTGAAGCTAAACGTACAGCTATTGGTAAATTTGGAGGTAGTTTAGCTAGTGTTTCGGCTCCCGACATGGCAGCTGAAGTTATAAAAACAATTATTTCTAATACAGGCATTAATCCTGCCGATTTAGATGAAGTAATAACTGGAAATGTTTTGTCAGCAGGACAAAGACAAGGAGTTTCTCGTCAGGCTGCAATAAAAGCAGGCATTCCAAACGAAGTACCGGCATATTCTTTAAATATGGTTTGTGGTTCTGGTATGAAAGCAGTTTCAAATGCTGTTTCTGCTATTAGAGCTGGCGAAGCAAACTTAATTTTAGCAGGCGGTTCAGAAACAATGTCTGGTGCTCCAATGTTGTTACCAGCAAGTGTTCGTACTGGTACAAAAATGGGCGATTTTAAAGTTATTGACCACATGATATTAGACGGACTTTGGGAAGCATTTAATGATTATCATATGGGAAATACTGCTGAGAACATTGCTGAAAAATATAATATATCACGTGAAGAACAAGATCAATTTGCATTTGCATCACAAACTAAAGCAGCTAAAGCTCAAGATGCTGGAAATTTCAAAAAAGAAATTGTTCCTATTAGCATTGTAACTAGAAAAGAAACCATAGTTTTTGACCAAGACGAATTTATTAATAGAACTACAAACTTGGAAAAATTAGCTAAACTTCGTCCTGCTTTCAAAAAAGACGGAACAGTAACAGCAGGTAATGCGTCTGGAATCAATGATGGAGCTTCGTATGTATTAGTAGCAAGCGAAGAAGCTGTTGAAAAGTTTAAACTAAAACCAATAGCTGAAATTGTTGCTGTTGGACAAGGTGGTGTTGACCCTGCAATTATGGGAATGGGACCTGTTCCTGCAATTAAAAATGTTTTGAAAAAAGCAAATATGAAACTTCAAGACATGGAAGTAATAGAACTTAACGAAGCTTTTGCAGCTCAATCATTAGGTGTTATCAAACAACTTTGCTCTGACCACGGCGTTGACAAATCTTTCTTTGATGAAAGATGTAATAAAAACGGAGGAGCAATTGCTTTAGGGCATCCTATTGGAGCTTCTGGAAATAGAATTATTGTGAGCTTAATTCACGAAATGAAAAGAAATAATAATAAATACGGTTTAGCATCGCTTTGTATAGGCGGAGGAATGGGAACCGCAATAATTTTAAAAAATATTTAAAATTAAAAAAAGTGGATATAAAATAATTTATCCACTTTTTTAAATTTTTTTATATTTATTTTTGTAAATAAAATATAAATTCGTAACTTTACACTGTTAAATCTCAAATTAAAAAATTATGAAAAAATTCAAATTATCAAGCACAATTTTAGTGCTAGTTTTAGTTGCGGTTTTATTTGTTTCCTGCTCAAAAAACAATTCTTCCCACATTCCAAAAAATGCTTTTATAGTAGCAGTTATTGATGGTAAAGGTATTACTAATTTGTCAAATAATGATTTTTTAAAAGACAATGAAGAATACAAACAGACAATGGAATCTCTCAAACAAGAAAGTGCTAAATTGGTAGAACTGATTGAAAAAGCACAAAAAGATCCTGATGAACTAGGACTTTTATTAACAAAACGCTCTTACGCTTTTGCAAGCTACGACAAAGAAGAACTACTCTATGGTCTTATTATTCCTATTGACAAAAAGAAACTTGAAGCAAACTTAGACTTGATAGGCACAGAATTAGGCTTCCCTATTTCTGCAGTTTTATCAACAAAAGACGAAATTAAATATTTTGCTGACACAGACATGATTTTGGGTTGGAATAAAGAGGTATTTATCTTTTTAGGAAAAGAAGGCGGAGAGGTTGATTTTGAGTTATTAGAAAAACATTTTAACTTGAAAAAAGATGAATCAATCTTAGCTAATGCAGACTTTAATAAATTCCATAAAAATTGCAAAGACCTTAACTTATGGATTAGTTCTGACATAATAAAAGATATTGATGAACTTGCTGAAGATATTAAAGAATTTGAAACACTAACAGGCATTGATTTAGCAAATAACTATAATCATATGCACTTAGAATTTAAAAAAGGTGAAATTAATTTTACATCTAGCCTAAGATATAATAAATCAATTCAAGAATTAGATATAAAGAAACTTTATGAAAATTCTGAAGCATTAGAAAAGTTTTTAGGCAAATATCTAGATTTATTCAACCCTTTTAATTCTTATGATTACGATGAGTATGATTATGATTATGATGAATATTCCGAAGATATAAATTGGGAAGACTACCAAAGTGAGTTCACAGAAGAAGAATGGGAAGAATTTTTAAAAGCTTTAGAAGAAGTTGAATAATCTATTTGGTATATTTATATGGAAATAAGATTTTCCAAAATAATCCCTATTCCAATTCCCGAAAGCAATGTTGCAAATTCTGAAATTTGGAATAGGGATTTATTATTTGAACAAAATAATAAATATTTAATCTACGCCGATTCTGGCAAGGGCAAAACAACTTTTGTAAATATTATTTTTGGCTTACGAAAGGACTACACAGGCAATGTGTATATTGATGGAGAAAATATTTCAAATTTTAGCATAAACCAATTTTCTCAATTAAGAAAAACTCACCTCAGTATTGTTCCGCAAGGACTTCAATTATTTCCAGAATTAAGCGTTTTAGAAAACATTTATATTAAAAATAGAATTCAAAACTACAAAACCCCAGAACAAATATCAGAAATGATTGAAAAATTAGGTCTAAGTGGTTTTGAAAATAGAAAAACTGCAAAAATGTCGTTCGGACAAAAGCAAAGAGTTGCAATAATAAGAGCACTCTGCCAAAGTTTTGAGTATATTTTACTTGATGAACCATTCAGCCATTTAGATGCAAAAAACACAGAAATTGCATGGAATTTAATAAAATCAGAAGCTGAGCAACAAAATGCAAGCATAATTGTAACTTCCTTAAAACAAGATTTTGAAACAAATATAACAAAGTTGAGGGTATAATGATTTGGAAAGTTTTAAAAAATAATATAAAACCTGCTCAATTAATAGGTACATTTTTTGGCATAACGCTAGGATTGAGTATTTTGATGGTAGCGGTTTCGTTTTATCTTGATGTTAAACCAATATTTGAAGATAAGGAAAGTTTTTGGCGTGACGAGTATATTATTGTAAATAAAAAAGTAAAAATTACAGACTCATATCATCAAATTAGAGAAGCTGACAAAGAAAAACCATATTTTACTGAAGAAGAAATAGAAGACATTAAAAAGCAATCTTTTGTGAAAAATGTTGCAGAATTTTCAAACTGTTCATTTGCCATAAGTGCTTCGGCTGATCGTGATAGCCCTTTAAGCGGATTTTCTACAGATTTATTTTTTGAAGCTGTCCCCGACAACTATGTTGATGTAAATTATAAAGACTGGAATTGGACTGAAAACAGTGCTTATATTCCTGTTATTTTGCCAAAAGTTTATCTAAATTTATATAATTTTGGTTTTGCGCAAAGTCAAAATTTACCACAAATTTCAGAAAGTGGAGCTTCGTTGGCAAAATTTAATATACATGTATTTGGACAAAGAAAGCACCAAAAGTTTGAAGCTAGAATTGTTGGTTTTTCTGAAAGAATAAATACAATTTTAGCACCCAAATCGTTTGTTGACTGGGGAAACAAAAACTTTGGCGAGTATGAAAAATCAAAACCTGGCAGAATTATTATTATTGCAAAAGACCCTTCAAGTCAAGAACTAGTTGAATATATTGATAATCACGACTACGACATAAATAAGTCAGAACTTAGTAATAGCAAAGCACTAGCATTTCTAAAAATAATAATAGGAATAGTTGTAACAATAGGTATTATTATAATTTGCTTAACATTTGCATTAATAATTTTATCAATACAACTATTACTGCAAAGAAACAACGAAAATATAGTTAAACTCAATATGCTCGGGTATTCATTAAAAGAAATATCTTTACCTTATAAAATAATGGTAAGTATATTGTTTGCTGCAAGTTTCATTAGCTCTCTTATCCCATTATATTTTTTAAGAAATTATTATTTCTCTAATTTGGTTTTATTTGGATATGAAAGCACTACTCAACTGTTATGTCATATTATATTGCCTTCCTTTATATTTATTATTATTGTTGTACTATTAATTATAAGTATGCTAAAATCAACAATAAAGAAAATTATTTCTAAAAATTAAATTGAACTTTTTCCTGAGTTTTTGGAGTACCAAGTTATTTTATTAGTAATCAATAATTTATAAAAAAACCAAATCAATAATTTGTCAAATTATTTGTTTATTATTATTTTTGTTTCGTCGAAACAATATCATGCTATTTTTGGTTTGAATAAAAGTTTCGAATAGTTTTTTATTTTTGTAAAAATTTTAAAATAAAAAAAATGAAAATTTCAATAATTGGAACAGGGTATGTGGGTTTAGTTTCTGGTACCTGCTTTGCTGAAATGGGAATAACTACATCTTGCTTAGATGTTGACAGTCAAAAAATTGAAAACCTTAAAAACGGTATAATGCCCATTTGGGAACCTGGTTTAAAGGAAATGGTTAAACGAAATTACGAACAAAAAAGATTGAGTTTTACCACAAACATTTCAGAAAGCATAGACTCTGCTTCTGCTTGCTTTATTGCTGTAGGCACACCACCCGACGAAGACGGTTCTGCTGACTTACAATATGTTTTGGCTGTTGCAAAAGAAATTGGACAAAGCATAAATAATTATATGGTTGTAATTATAAAAAGTACCGTTCCTGTTGGCACAAGCGAAAAGGTAAGAACAACTATACAAAAAGAAATAAAAAAACGTGGCGTTAACATAGAATTTGATATAGCATCAAATCCTGAGTTTTTAAAAGAAGGAAATGCAATTGAAGATTGTCTTCACCCCGACCGCATTATAGTTGGAACCGATTCTGAAAAAGCAAGAGAAATAATTAATAGAATATACTCACCATTTGTTTTAAACGGACACCCAATTATTCATATGGATATTGCATCGGCAGAATTGACAAAATATACAGCAAACGCAATGCTAGCAACCAAAATATCATTTATAAATGATATTGCAAATTTATGCGAAATTGTTGGTGCAGACATAAATGCTGTTAGAAAAGGAATTGGCACAGATAAAAGAATTGGACCATATTTTATTTATGCAGGCACAGGCTATGGTGGTTCATGCTTTCCAAAAGATGTAAAAGCAATTATTAAAACCGCTGACGAACATGGACATTCTTTAGAAATTTTAAAGTCTGTTGAAAACGTAAATAATCGACAAAAAGAAATACTTTTCCACAAAGCAAACAAACATTTTGAAGGCAATTTAAAAAATAAAAAAATTGCTATTTGGGGATTATCTTTTAAACCAAACACAGACGACATGCGTGAAGCTCCTTCAATAATAATAATAAATAAACTATTACAAGCAGGAGCTGATATTTATGCTTATGACCCAGTTGCAATGAAAGAAGCAAAAAAAATACTTCCAAAAAAAGTAAAATATTGCAAAACTCCTTACGAAGCAGTTGAAGAAGCAGACGCATTATTTTTGGTTACAGAATGGACAGAGTTTAGGGTTTTAAACTATAAAGCATTAAACAAAATGAAAAACAAAGTAATTTTCGACGGCAGAAACATTTACCAACCCGAAGAACTTACAAAAAACGGTTTTACATATTATGGAATAGGAAGATAATACTATTATGAGTAAACTTGAAGTTACTATTTGCTTAGGTTCCTCCTGCTTTAGCAGAAAAAAAAGAGATGTTGTAAGTGCTTTACAAGACTATGTAAATCAAAAAAACTTATCCGACAAAATAAATTTAAAAGGTTCTCATTGCTTAGGAAAATGCAGTGTAGGACCAATTATGCTTGTAAACGAACAAGTTTATACTAAACTAACGCCTTCTAAAGCGATAAGCATAGTTGAGGAATATTTATCAACTCAAAACAAATAAAATGCAATTAATAACTTTCGATAAAGAAAAATGCCTTTCTTGCTATGCTTGTGTTAAAGCATGTCCTGTAAAAGCAATTACAATAAGTTCTTCAGATGATATTTTAAGTTTTAATCACAACAGATGTTTAGGTTGCGGAAATTGTTATGTTAGTTGTGGACCAAAAGCTATCGGATATATCGATTCTACAGAAGCTGTTACAAAACTTTTAAACTCAGAAACTCCTTGCATTGCAATTGCTGACCCATCTATATCCGCAGAGTTTCCAGATATTTTAGACGTTAGAAATTTTGTGGGAATGATTAGAGCTTTAGGTTTTGAATTTGTGAATGAAATTTCGTTTGGTGCAGATGTTATTGCTTATAAATACAAAGATTTATTCGAAAATTTTAAAGGGAAATATCATATAACAACAAATTGCCCTCCTATTTATGATTATGTTGAAAAATTTCAAACTCACATAATTGACTCGCTTGTAAAAATTGATTCCCCAATGATTGCTACAGCAAAAATTATGAAAGAAATACATGGTGACGACTGTAAAATTATTGCCATAACACCTTGTATAGCTCAAAAACGCGAAGCAAAAAGATTTGGTTTTGTTGATGAAGTAATCAGTTTCGAAGAATTGCGACAATTATTTACCAAAAATAAAATTTATGAAAATTCAGTTGAGTTTTCAGAATTTGACATGCCCTTAGGTGCTAAAGGCTCATTATATCCGCTTAGCACAGGAATTTTAAATGCTGCCGATATTAATTATACAGATATCGATTCTAAAATAATTACTAAAGATGGTGCTGAGCATTTTACCCAATTTATGAACGACTTTGCAAGTATTAGTTTAATAAAGCACCATTTGAATATTTTTTACTGTCATGGTTGTGCTATGGGACCAGGCTCTAAAAACAACAAAAGCTATTTGCGAAATCATAGCTTAGTTGTTGATTACACTAAACGAAGATTAAATTCTGCTGTTGATAAACAAGAGTGGGAAAAAAATCTTGAAAAATTTTCTAAATTAGATTTCACTCGCAGTTTTACTGCCAACGACCAACGCATTCCTACCCCATCACAAGCAAAAATAAAAGAGGTTATTGATTTGTTAGGCAAAGATCAACTTTATGAAGTTGGCTGTAGAAGTTGTGGTTATAAAAATTGTTCAGAATTTGTTACAGATGTTGCCAAAGGTTTAGCACGTCCTGAAATGTGTCAAAACTTTTCAAAAACAAATAAACAAGACTATATAAATAAAATAAATATTGCAAATGCCAACCTTGAAGAAACTAAGAAAAATCTTGAAGAATTAGAAAGCAAATTGCAAAAAGAGCATAAAGACGTAAAAGGATTGGCAATTCTAACAAAAGCAATAATGGAAAAAATTCCTTCGGCAGTAATTGTTGTTGACGACAAATTAAAGATACTTCAATCAAACCAAAAGTTTATAGAGCTTATAGGACAAGAAGCTAAAGAAATTGATGAAGTAGTTCCAGGACTTATTGGAGCAGACATTAAAACTTTGTTGCCTAGCCAAGTTCATAATTTCTTTAGTTTTGTTCTCAACAAAGATGAAGCCATTGATAATAAAGACGTTGAAATTGATGACAAATTAATTACACTTTCTATTTTTCCAATAGAGAAAGGCAAAACTATAGGTGCTGTATTTAAAAATCTATATCAATCAGAGGTTAGAAAAGAAGAAGTCATATATAGAATTAACGATGTAATTGAAAAAAATCTAGGAATGGTTCAACAAATAGGTTTTTTATTGGGCGAAGGAGCTTCTGAAACAGAAAGAATGTTAAATAGCATTATCAATTCTTTTGAGAAAGAAGATAAAGAAGAAAAATAAAAAGACATGTCTGAAAAACTATACATAGAAGTTGATGTTAGGCAAATAAACTATCACGGCGAAAGAATTTGCGGTGATGTCTTTCTCAAAAAACGAGTAAAAGAAGACAATAGAATTATTGCTGTTTTAAGTGATGGTATGGGACATGGCGTTAAGGCAAATATTTTAGCTACACTAACATCAACCATGGCTTTAAATTTTACTATAGAACATAAAAAACCTGAAAGAATTGCAGAAATAATTATGAACACTTTGCCTGTTTGTAGCGAAAGGCAAGTTTCGTATGCAACCTTTACCGTTGTTGACATAGAGTTTGATGGACAAGTTCATATTTTAGAGTACGACAATCCAGCTTTATTAGTTTTTAGAAAAAATAAATTACTAAAACTACCTTTCGAAATCATAGAAATGAAAAACCCACCTCATGCTGGAAAAAAATTAACATATACTAGCTTTTATCCAAAATTGCATGACAGACTTGTTTTTTGTTCTGATGGAGTTTCTCAAAGTGGAATGGGAACAGACAAATATCCTTTTGGTTGGGGAGTTTTGGGAATTGAAAAACATGTAACAGGCATTTTAGAAATTACAAAAGATATTTCTGCTTCTAAACTTGCTGAAAAAGTTGTGAATAAAGCTGTTGCTAACGATATTTATATTCCAAAAGACGACACTTCTTGTGCTGTTGTGTATTTTAGAAAACCACGTAAACTTGTTATTGCCACAGGACCTCCAATGTACAGAGAATCGGACAAAGAATTAGCTGAGCTTATAAAAAATTATGACGGAAAAAAAATTGTAGCAGGAGGTTCAACAACTGATTTGATTGCAAGAGAACTTGATTTAAAAGTAAATACATCTCTTGAATTTGCAGATCCAGAATTGCCACCAATTTCACATATAGAAGGAATTGACTTGGTTACAGAAGGAATTTTAACACTAAATAAAGTTTGGAAAATTTTAACCGAATATGAACCCCAACATAAATTAGGCAGAGGACCAGCCGACCAAATTGTAAAACTAATATTAGAAAGCGACCATATAGATATTGTGGTTGGAACAAAAATCAACGAAGCACATCAAGACCCAAACGTTCCTATAGATTTAGAAATTAGAAGAACTATCGCAAATAGAATTGCTAATATATTAGAAAATAAATTTCTAAAACATATTACTATAAAATATTTCTAACAAGCAAAAAACCAAATTTCGCAAAAACTTTTAAACTTACTTACAAAATATAGTTGAAGAATTGAATTTGTTTTTTATTTTTGCAAACAAATTAAATGTTTATATATAAATGTTTGAGTACATAAAAGGATTATTAACAGAATTAAGTCCGACTTATGCAATAATAGAAGCTAATGGAATAGGGTATTTTATAAATATTACAGTAAATACATATTCTAAGCTTAAAAAGGGACAAGAATGTAAATTATTTTTACACGAAATTCTACGCGAAGACCTTCATGCTATTTACGGCTTCGAAAATCTTGAAGAACGCGAAATGTTTAGAAAATTAATTACAGTAAACGGCGTTGGTGCCAATACTGCTAGATTAATTCTTTCATCGTTAAGTGTAAATAATGTTATTCAAGCAATTAACGAAGAAAACATCAATGTTTTAAAATCTGTTAAAGGCATTGGAGTTAAGACAGCACAGCGAATAATAATAGAATTAAAAGATAAACTTAGCGACTTTGACATACAAATTTCACAAATTTCTTCAAGTTTAAACAATACTTTACAAAAAGATGCGTTAAATGCTTTAACGATGTTGGGTTTTTCAAAACCAAACGTTGAAAAAGTGTTAATTAAACTATTGAAAGACAATAATGAAATAAGTTTGGAAGAACTTATTAAGTTGGCGTTAAACTATTTATAAAGAATTGCTTTGATAACAAAGATTTTTAAATATACATTTTTATTTAGCTTAATAATAGGAATTTTTTCTATTATTTTTGCTTCTAATGCTAAATTAAATTACAATATTCCCAAGCGAAATCCAATTGTAACTGATGATTTTGGTGATGATACTATTAAAGGAGCTAAGTTAAATTATCCTATTCCAGATGAGGATATTAATCCCGCAAATAATGTTGACAACAGTCCTCTTTATGGCTCAGAGCCTTCTAATATTGAAACAGAAGTTGTTTACGATGCTGAATCCAATCAATATATTTTTCAAAAGAAAATAGGTGGCGAAAATTTTGGCACACCTTATTCTATGAGTTTTGACGAATATTTAGATTACGATTTTGACAAAGCCATGAAATCATACTGGCGTCAACGTTCAAAAAGCGATGTTTCCGAAAGTCGCGAAACGCTTATACCAAAACTTGAAGTAGGCGGGGAAATATTCGACAGAATTTTTGGTGGAAGCCATATAGACATTAAACCTCAAGGTTCGGCAGAACTTATATTTGGATTAAAAATAGATAAAATAGAAAATCCAGCTATGCCACTACACGCTCAAAGTCCTGTTACTTTTGATTTTCAAGAAAAAATTCAAATGAACGTTGTAGGACAAATTGGAGAAAAAATGAAAGTTAATCTTCAATATGATACTGAGTCGGCTTTTGATTTTGAAAATTCTGTAAAACTTGAATACACTGGCCATGAAGACGAAATAATTCAAAAAATAGAAGCAGGAAATGTTTCTTTGCCATTGACAGGAACTTTAATTACAGGAGGTCAAAGTTTGTTTGGGCTTAAAACCGAAGCAAAATTTGGGAAACTTACTGTTACAACACTATTCTCTCAGAAAAAAGGAGAAATGTCAACTATTCGTGTTGAAGGTGGCGCTCAATCTCAAGAATTTGAAATTAAAGCTGATGAATATGAGGCAAACAAGCACTATTTTTTATCACACTATTTTAAAGAAAATTACGATAGAGCTTTAGCACAACTTCCAATTATAAATAGTGGAATAAATATCACTCGTATAGAAGTTTGGGTTACAAACAAAGCTGGTAATTTTGAAAATGCTAGAAATATTGTTGCTTTTGCTGACTTAGGTGAAAGTAACGATAACAATATACAATCCGATTATGTTAGAACTGCTAACGGTAACACAACAACTGTATATCCAAAAACTGACATTAATATTTTAGGAGAGATAACAACCACCTATCCCGATGTAAGAAATATTAACAACGTAGGAAACACTTTATTAGGTTTGGGAATGACAGGCGGAAGAGATTACGAAAAAATTGAATCGGCTCGTTTGTTATCAAGCAACGAATATACCCTTAATGAAAGATTGGGATATATTTCTTTAAATGCCACCTTAAATCCCGACCAAGTATTAGCAGTAGCTTACGAATATACAGTTGCAGGAAATGTTTTTAAAGTTGGGGAATTTTCTAACTCTGCAATCACCGCACCTGATGCTTTAGTTGTAAAATTAATAAAAGGAACATCGTTTACTCCACAATTAAAATCATGGAGTTTGATGATGAAAAATATTTATAACATAGGTGCTTATGGAATAACAAGCGAAGACTTTTGGTTAGACATCATGTACACCAACGATAAAACAGGTACTGAAATAAACTATATACCTGCAGGTGCAATTGACTCTATTCGTCTTCTTGAAGTTTTAAATTTAGATAATTTAAATTCTCAACACGACCCCTACCCTGATGGAATTTTTGACTTTATTGAAGGATACACAGTTTCGACAAGCAATGGAAGAATGATGTTTCCTGTTGTTGAACCATTTGGTTCATATTTAAAGAAAAAAATTACTGGTGGCGATGCTTCTTTAGATAATATTGCAGAAACATATATTTTCCAAGAACTATACGATAGTACGCAAAATACAGCAGGACAAATTGCTGAGAAAAATAAATTTAGGATTAAAGGTAAATTCAAATCCGCTGGTGGTAGCGAAATTAGATTGAATGTTGCAAATATTCCGCAAGGTGCTATTATAGTTACTGCTGGAGCCGTTAAATTAGTAGAAAATGTTCACTATACAGTAAACTATAACTTGAGCACTGTAAAAATTATAGATCAAGGAATTTTAGACTCAAGAACCCCTATTGACATTTCTTTAGAAAGCAATTCTGGTTTTAATATGCAGACTAAAACTTTAATAGGTAGTCATTTTAATTATGAATTTTCTAAAGACTTTAATGTAGGTGCTACAATTTTAAACTTAACAGAAAAACCATTACAAACAAAAGTTGGCATAGGTTACGAACCTATTTCAAATACAATTTGGGGATTCAATACATCTTATAGAACCGATGTTCCATTTTTAACAAAAATGATTGACTTTATTCCATTGATTGAAACAAAGGAAATGTCAACTTTAACCTTTACCGGTGAATTTGCTCATTTAATTCCTGGACACTCAAAAGCTATTAAAAAAGAAGGAAACGCCTATATTGATGATTTTGAAGGCACAAAAACAAGCCTAGACTTAAAATCTCAATCTTCATGGACTTTAGCAAGTACACCAGCCGATGTATCTATGTTTCCTGAAAGTGTACTAACAAATGATTTAAGATACGGATTTAATAGAGCAAAACTATCATGGTTTACAATAGAGCCTATGTTGTTAAAACCTAATTCGTCTATTTCTATTGATGATCAATCAAGCCATTATGTTAGAGAAGTTTATGAAAAAGAATTATTCCCAAATAGAGAATCGCAATCATCTATACCTACAAACTTATATACGCTAAATTTAGTTTATTATCCACATAAAAAAGGACCTTATAACTTTGATGTTGACGGAACAAATGCTGATGGTAGCCTTAAATATCCTGACACAAGATGGGGAGGTATTATGCGACCAATTCAACAACCTGATTTTGAACGAGATAATATTGAATATATAGAATTTTGGTTAATGGATCCTTTTGTGGAAGACTCTACCAATATTGGAGGAGATTTGTTTTTTAATTTAGGAGATATTTCTGAAGACGTACTAAAAGACGGTCGAAAATCTTTTGAACAAGGATTACCAACACCTTCTACAGACAATCCTGTTGATACCACTGCTTGGGGTTTAGTGCCATTGATGCAAGCCCTAGTAGCAGCTTTTGATAACGATGCCGAATCGCGTGTAGCTCAAGACGTTGGTTATGACGGACTTAGCACAGAAAAAGAAAGAGAGTTCTTTCAAGCATACTTAGACAGCTTAGCTGCAAAACATGGAGTTAATTCACTAGCTTACACAAAAGCTTACAATGACCCTTCAAATGACGATTATCATCACTTTAGAGGATCGGATTACGATAGCGACAATATAGGCATTCTTGAAAGATATAAACTTTATAACAATCCTGAAGGTAACTCGCCACCAGCAGAATATTCTCAAGAAAATTATTCAACTAGTGGAAAAACCGACCCTAATGTTGAAGATATAAATAGAGACAATACATTAAACGAAGGTGAAAACTACTTTCAATACAGAGTTAGTATTCGTCCACAAGATTTAGAAGTTGGAAAAAATTATATAACCGACAAAGTAATTGTTACATCAACTTTTGTAAACGACAAACAATCTAAAGTAGCTTGGTATCAATTTAAAATTCCAATCCACAGTTATGATAAAAGAATAGGCAACATTCAAGATTTTAAATCAATAAGATTTATGAGAATGTTTATGACAAACTTTACTGCCGACCAAACAGTATTAAGATTTGCAACTTTAGATTTGGTACGTGGCGATTGGAGAAAATACAATGCCTCGTTTATGCAACCTGGCGAATATATAGTAGATGAACTTGCAGACACTCCTTTTGAAGTTAGCGCCGTAAATATTGAAGAAAACTCTAATAAAGTTCCTGTAAACTATATATTGCCTCCAGGCATCAATCGCGAATCAGACCCAATGAATCCACAGCACAGACAACTAAACGAACAATCTATGTCGCTAAAAGTTTGTGGACTACAAGATGGAGACGCAAGAGCAGTTTATAAAAATGTAAATCTTGATGTTAGAAGATATTTGCGTCTAAAAATGTTTATACATGCCGAATCTGTACCTGGCGAACAACCCATTCAAGACAATGATATTTCATTGTTTATAAGATTAGGAACAGATTATAAAAATAATTATTACGAATATGAAATTCCTCTAAAAGTTACTCCTAGTGGCATATATGATGGAGATAAAGAAGAATATGCACCAGACAGATATATTGTATGGCCCGAAGAAAATGATTTGAACTTAGAATTTGATTTATTACAACAAGTTAAACAAAGTAGAAACGACAAAATTAGAAATGGAGACCCCAACGTAAGCATAACAAGACTATATTCTATGATCGATGGTAACAACAAAATTAGTATTATGGGTAATCCTAATCTTTCTAATGTTCAAACAATTATGATAGGTATTCGTAATCCTAAAAAAAGATTTGCTAACGACACAGACGATGGACAACCAAAGTGTGCAGAAGTGTGGGTTAACGAACTTAGATTAACAAATTTTGACGAAAAAGGAGGCTGGGCTGCAAACGCTAGACTAACAGCCAAACTTGCCGACTTAGGTTCTGTTACTGTTGCAGGTAGCACAAGCAAACCTGGCTTTGGCTCAATAAATCAAAAAATTGGTGAAAGACAAAAAGAAGAAATAAATCGCTACGACATATCGTCTAATTTCGAACTCGGAAAATTCTTCCCCGAAAAATTAAATGTTAGAATTCCAATGTATATAGGATATTCCGAAAATGTTAAAAATCCTGAATTTAATCCACTAGACCCTGATATACCATTTAGAGTAGCACTATCAGATCCAAATTTAACAAAAGAATACAAAGACAGCATAAAACATATTTCTCAAGATTACAGTATGAGAAAAAGCATTAACTTCTCAAATGTTAAAGTGAATAAAACATCTGGTAAATCAAATATTTACGACCTAGCAAACTGGTCTTTAAGCTATGGATATAACGAGACATACCAAAGAGATGTTAATACGATTTATAATACAAATAAACTTTATCAAGGAGCTATAAACTACAACTATAACGCTACTCCAAAAATTGTAGAACCTTTTAAAAATGTAAAATTATTTAACAAAAAGGCTTTCCAATTAATTAAAGATTTTAATTTCTATTATCTACCTTCACAACTTTCGTTTAGAACAAATATAAATAGAAGTTATGGAGAAACTCAATTAAGAAATGTTTATAACTCCTCGTTAGCACTACCCGTAAATGTTAGAAAAGATTTTACTTGGATACGTCAATATGATTTCAAATTTAATATTACCAAAAATCTTAAATTAGATTTTACTGCAACTAATAATGCAAGAATTGACGAACCTCAAGGAAGAATTTATAAAGAAGACCCTTTCTATGAAGAAAAACGAGATACTATTTGGAATAATTTCAAAAATTTTGGAAGAAATACACAATATCACCACCAATGGGATTTAACATATAGCCTACCTATTAATAAAATTCCATTATTAAACTGGGTTAATGTAAAAACAAGATACTCAGGCTCTTACGATTGGATGACAAGTCCAATTACAGCTGACACAATAAAATTAGGAAATACACTGCAAAATGGTAATACAATGGCAGTAAACACTCAGTTTAATCTATTAGGATTATATAATAAAATCAAATATTTAGATCAAGTAAATAAAAAATATAGAGGTCGTCAAAGTTCTAGACCAAAAAAGAAAGAAGTTGAAGACGTTAAATTTGAACAAGAAAATGTAAATTTAAGAGCAGATAGAGCAAAAAAGATTAATCACAAATTAAAAACCGAAGATGTTAACATTCAAGTAATAACCCCTGATGGAGTAGAAGTTAAGGGAGAAATGAAAATAATTGATGCTAATAGAATTGAATTTACTCCAAAAGATGACGTAAAAGGAGCTACACTCATTGTTACCGGTAAACGAGAGAAAAAAGAATCCATTCCAAAAATTATTTTTGATAATACTTTGGTTGTGTTGATGAGTGTTAAAAATGTTTCTATAGATTTCACAGAAACTAACGGAACATTATTGCCTGGCTATATGCCAAATACATACATTATGGGTATGTCAAAGTATATTGCCGATCCTGAAATGTTTGGACCTACTCCTTCTATTCTTACTCCTACAATTCCATTTATTTTTGGTTGGCAAGAAGATGGTTTTTCTGACTGGGCATTAACCAATAATATAATTACTAAAGACACCACTAATTTACAAGCATTTATGCTTACTCATAACAGAAATTGGAATGTTAGAGCTTCGATAGAACCTTTTAGAGATTTACGTATCGACCTTAATTTAACCCATTCGTTTAGTCAAAATAGAAGTAATTTCTTTAGGTATGGATACGATGCTAGCCAAAATGCTGATGCTTACATGACTTTAAATCCTTCACAAATGGGTAGTTTCTCAATGTCAACAATAACTTGGGGTTCTGCTTTTGAGCCTTTAAAGAAAGGTGGAGATTATAGCTCAAAAGTATTTTCACAATTCTCGGAAAACAGAATTATTATAGCTCATAGACTAGCCTCACAACGACCAGGCTACAATGCCAATGATGTTGATACTTATGGCTTCCCATCAGGATATGGAAGAACTGCACAAGACGTATTAATACCTGCTTTCTTAGCTGCATATACAAATAAAGACGCTAAAGAAGTGGGCTTAGAAACTTTCCCGTCAATATTTAAAGCCTTACCAAACTGGAGAATTACATACGACGGATTAGGAAAAATTCCTGCGCTAAAGAAAATATTTAGAACTGTTAATATTACACATAATTATAGATCTACATTTAATATTGGTTCATACAAAACAAGATTAGAAAACGAATATTATGAATCTGACGGCTTCAATATTATACGAGATGAAATAGAAAACTACTATTCTAAATATGAAATAAATGGAATTAGTATTTCAGAACAGTTCTCTCCCCTACTATCTATTGACGTAACAATGATTAATAGCTTTATTGTGAAACTAGAACTCAAGAAAACTAGAAATTTGAATATGAGTTTTAGCAATAATCAGCTAACAGATATGAAAAATGATGAATATATTATTGGAACAGGATATAGATTTAAAGATGTAGAAATTAATATTAAGAGCGGTGGAAGAACAAGAAATTTTAAAAGCGACTTAAATGTAAGATTAGATTTTTCTCTTAGAGACAATCTTACTGTTACACGTAAACTTGAAGAGGGATTTAATCAACCTACTGCAGGTACTAAAACTTATACTATTAAAGCTTCAGCAGATTATGTTTTAAGTAACCGTTTTAATTTACGCTTATTCTACGACCAAGTTATAAATAGACCGACTATGGGTATTTCCTTTAGATCATCAAATGTGAATTTTGGTATTAGTTTAAGATTTACTCTTGCAACTTAAAAAGATTTTTATTTACTTTGAACAAAAATAATATTAACAATTAAAATTTAACACAATGAATACTCCAAAAAATTTAAAGTATGCAGAATCTCACGAGTGGGTACGCGTTGAAGGTGATGTAGCAGTAGTAGGAATTACTGATTTTGCTCAAACTAGCTTGGGCGATATAGTTTTCCTTGATATCGAAGTTGAAGGCGAAACTCTCGACAAAGGGGAAGTTTACGGAAGTATAGAAGCTGTAAAAACTGTTTCTGATTCGTATATGCCTGTAAGTGGCGAAGTTATTGAAGTTAATCAAGAAGCTATTGACGATCCAAGCCTTGTTAATCAAGACCCTTATGGAAAAGGCTGGTTGCTAAAAATTAAAATGAGCGACCCAAGCGAAGTTGATAGCCTATTAGATGCTGCTGGATACGAAGAAATTGCTAAAGATTAAATAATACAGGCTAACTCGAAATAATGATGGTGCCTTAGAAGTGTTCAATTGTAACACTTTATGAACTTTATAAAATTTAAGAACTTTATAAAGTCATAATAGTTGAACACTTTTGAGACACCGTTTTTTTAATAAAGATATATATGGTTTATGCTATAATCTTATCTGGAGGTGTAGGAACAAGATTTGGAAATCAACTGCCTAAACAATTCTTAAAGATAAATAATAAAACCATATTAGAATATAGCATAGAAACTTTTGAAACACACAACTTAATAGATAAAATTATTATTGTTAGCAATCCCAATTTTATTAAAAAAACTAAAGAAATTCTTGCTAAAAATAATTATAAAAAAGTTTGTGCTATCATTTCTGGCGGAAACACAAGAGGAGAATCTTCATATCTTGGATTAAAACAAATAAACGAAACTGAAAATTCTAAGGATAAAATCAAAGTTCTAATTCACGATTCTGTCAGACCAAACACATCTAACAAAATAATTTCTGAAATTATAAAAGGTTTTGATGAGTTTAAAGCACTTAGTCCGGCAATAAAAACTACAGATACAATTTACATAAG
>DAONZU010000015.1:0-35162 GCA_035406965.1 Bacteroidales bacterium | reverse complement strand
TGTCGTTTTGGCGAATAGTATTACAAAGCGATGCAGCATAAGGATAAACTTCGTTTTCTACTTGATCAGGTGGAAAAGAAGGATATTGACTTTGTTCTTGTAATACAACATAATCCCAATTTCTACTATTAATTAAATCTAAAGTAGCTTGATTTGTACAATGGTTGGAAAATCTATAACCTCCAGGAGCTATCATCTCTGTATTCACTTCTTCACCTAAAGATTCGGCTATTTTTTTTAACGCAGTTGGCACACCTTCATTTGAGTATGTGTATGAATTTCCAATAAATAGCACAGATTTTTCTTGAGCAAATAGGATAGTGCTAAAAAATATTAAAGAAATAAGAAAAAATAAATTTTTGAATTGCATAAATTTAATATTCAATAAAAAATAGTTTATTATAAACGTAATTTTAATTTTTAGTTGCCTTTGATTTGTTAAAATATTTTAAATATTTCAAATCAATTAATAAGGTAAAAATCAATAAGCACATCCAAGGTAAGAAAGTTGTTGACATTTGTTGTGGCAACCAAAACCAATTGATTAAATGCAGTAAAAGAATAATTAAATATCCAAGTTTAACATAATGTAACCATTTTTTCGACCATGAAAATATTAAAATTAAAAGGGCTGGGAGAGACCATATTGTATTTAAATTATTTAGTACTGTACTGTGTTCGGAATATAGTCCAAAACATAAAATAAAAAGTCCTAGCATTCCAAAAATTGTGAATAATAAATATTTGAAAAATCCTCTTGTTTTTTTGAAATAAATTAAAATTCCCCAAACAAGCACTATTAACCAAGGTAAAATATATCCAAAGTCAATTCCTTGTTTTTTAGCAGGGGAAGCATCTAATGCAATTTTAGATTCTTGTGCAAAGTTTGAATCTTCAAGAAAATCGTGAATATATACAGGCAAAAACATATATTGCTCAGGCGGAACTTTTTTGTCAGTTTCTAAACCTAAAATAAAATTAATTCCAAAGTCTATCCAATAATTTTTTTTCAAAAATGGCATAATCAACTGTCTGTAACTATGTCCTTTATAATTAGCTTTTGTGAAGTCTATGCGATTATTTGTAGCTTCTTGGATAATGTCTCTAATCTTTGTGGCACAGTTGTCGTATAGGAAATCATATCTGTAGTATCTTGCTTCGGAATTATAATAATTTACTAAAAGTTGATAAGTTTTTAGCTTTTCTTCATAAGTTAAATTTAATACTTGCTCTCTAAGTGTTCTTCTATTATGCTTTGATGCAAAAACAAGACTTTCATAAGTTTCTACACTCAAACAATAATTTAAGGTACCTTTTGCAAATTTTGTGTAAAAATTAGGTGTTGAGAAATCAAAAGTACCATAATTAAAAGCTAAATCTATGCCTAATGAATCATCTTTTATTCTTAAAGCAGTATGTCCAAAATATGCGTAAAGCTCATCGCCTTCATCTTGAGTAATTAAGCTAACCACAGCATTTTGACTTAATTCTTGAGAAAATAAACTTTGTAAAAACAAAGAATTTACTATAATTATTAAATATAAAATCTTTTTCACTGTTATTAATTTTTGTGCAAATTTATAAAAATAATTGAGAATTGAATAATTGATAATTGAGAATTGAATAATTTAGCTTCGCTGCATTTTCTGTCGTCTCTCGGCATAGTTCAAGCAAGCTTGACTCTGCACTCGCTCCTAAGAAAATTGAATAATTCAGTTAAAAAATCAAATTATAACAGAGAATAGGGTTATAGGTATCAATCTTTATGACTTTAAAAACTTTTAATTCAGTCAGCAGTTGGATATTTATAAAATACCTATTTATTTAATTTGATAACCAATTTTAATCCCAAACACAACATTTGGTGTAAGTCTATTATTTTCTAAAGCCTCTATGTTGCGAACTGGATCTACAGGAGGGACATATTCTCCAACAGTAGGATAATAAGCAAATCTTGTAATAACATGCCTAAGTCCAAATCCGCAATATATATCTAATGATAGTCTTGGATTTGTAAATATATGTTGAAAACCAATTTTAAAATTACCGCTAAACACTGTTTCTTTCATTACAATGGTATCAATATAAATATCTAATGCGTATCTATCTCCTGTAATACTGTCAGTTTTCCAGTTTTGAGAAAAATTTTCCATTTCACTATATTTAACAAAAGCAAAGTGTAATTCAGGTGCAAAATACCATTTTTCATTTTTTGAAAAGTAATTTCTTTGTTCTATTCTTACTCTATGTCCTTTATAATCAGAGCGTCCATATAGTGGTAAACCTATGTTAGGTAATATTATTCCATATTCAATTTGAAATGATTTGTATGGATTAAAAAATAACTCACCTGCAAATTGCAAAGAAGGATAACCAATTAGCGCAGTAGGTGTCCATTTTAACAAAAATTTTTTTTCGTTTTTATTAATTGTAACATCTTCTTGACAATAACATGGAAATATGTTAATGCAAATTAAAAATAATATGCAAAAAATTATTCTCATAGCTAGTTTAGAATTTTTATTATCTACAAATTTAGCAAATAATTACAACTTTAACAAATTTAATTTTAAAGTTAAATCAAAAATCTACTTTACGCTTTTAACACTTAAATACGTTCAGTGTATCACTTTTAATATACAATAAAAAATATCCCAACACTCGGATTATAACCAAAGTCCGCAGTACGTGCTTAGTATATTAAAATTCAAGTGAGCAGAGTGAGCGAAGCGAACTCTGCGAAACAATAGACGCGCCAGCCTACTTTTAACTTTTAACTTTTAACTTTTAACTGAGTTTACTCATACAGGTATCTTTTTATACTTTTTTTAGGAGTTTTATCAAATTCTTCTTCACGAATTACGAGTTTTTTGACTTGCATATATGCAGGTAAATCTTCATTTACGTGTTTTATATAGTGATTTAGAATTTTTTCTACTTGTTCGGGTTTTAAATGTGATTCTTTAATTCTATCTTGGTCGGGATAAATAAGAGCAGTAATTACGCCATTACGACTTACGACAAGGATTTCGCTTATAAGCAGAAAATTATAAAATTTAGCTTCTATTTCTTCGGGGTAAACATTTTGTCCAGAGCTTGTAAGAATCATGCTTTTGCTACGTTCTTTAATAAATAAATATCCGTCTTCGTCTATTAATCCTAAATCGCCTGTATGCAACCAATTATCGCTATCTATAGCATTTGCGGTTTCTTCTTCGTTTTTATAATAACCTGCCATTACACTTTCGCCACGAACAAAAATTTCGCCAATTTTGCCTTCTTGTGTTGAATTGATTTTCATTTCTAAGTGGTCAACAACTTTTCCTGCAGAATAAATTTTTGTTGTTCTCCAGCCGTCATAAGTAATTAAAGGACCGCATTCAGTCATTCCGTAGCCTGTTGCAAAATTAAATCCTATTTTACGGAAAAATGTTTCAACTTCTCTATTTAGTTTAGCTCCACCAATAACAATTTCTTTTGCATTACCACCAAATGCTTGATATAAAGAATCGCGTATCTTTTTGTGTAAGACACCTTTAACTATTGGCAGTTTAAGTAAAAATTTAACTGAAGGTTTATCTATAATAGGTTTAATTTTGCTTTTATAAATTTTTTCTACAACAAGTGGAACCGATAAAACAAGTTTTGGTCTTATTTCGTCAAATGCTTTTAAAATTATTTGTGGTGAAGGTAATTTTCCTAAAAACGTAATAGTACAACCTAAAGAAAATGGGTATAAAAATTCAAAAGCGGCTCCGTAGCAATGGGCTAGTGGTAAAAAAGAAACTATTTGATCTGCAGATTCCAAAGGCATATTTGGCCTTGCATATCTAACGTTTGCAGCCAATGAATTATGTGGCAACATAACGCCTTTTGGTTGACCAGCAGTACCTGAAGTATAAAGTATTGCAGCTATTTCTGAATTTGGGATATGTTCTAATTTAAAATTTTCTTTAGATGTAGCATTTGGATTATTATCATAGACAATGTTTTTGTTTGAAAAATCTTGAGCAATTTCAAAATTATCCAAATAATAAATTGATTGTAATTGTTCAAAGTTTGAATAATCAAATTTTTGACAAATAAATTCTGAAGCAAACATTAATTTAGCATCAGAGTGATTTGTTAATGTATAAATATCTTTTGGCATAAAATCTTGCAATAATGGAACAATTACGGCTCCATATGTTACTGTTGCGATATACACCAAACCCCAGTTAGCAGAGTTTTTACCAATAACAACAACTTTGTCGCCTTTTTCAATTCCGCAATTACGGAAAAGTTTGTGAATATTATATATATTATTACCAAGTTCCCCATAAGTTAAGCCATTGCCGCTATCATAATCTCGTAAGGACATAGTATCCCAATTATTTAAAATAGCATTTTCAAAATAAGCTACTAAATTTTCTTTTATCATAATTGCGTTTTTTCGTCTTGTAAATTTTTGTGTAAAAATAATTAATTTTTTAAATATATTGAAATAGGTAGTTGTTATTTTATAAACAATGCAAATATTTAGATGAATTTTGAGTAAATATATACAAACGTATAAAATTTAAAATGCATTTTATTTTAATTGTCTATTGTTCTATAAAAGAATATGTAATTGTTCCAGTTTCAGTTTTTCCGCCGGCAATAGCAGAAAATTTTGATTTTAGAGCAGCTTCTCTTGCAGCATTGCTAATGCAAGTGGCATCTCCACTACATTTTGTAGAAACTATATTTGCAGACCTTACACTTCCATCAGGAGCTATGCTTATTCCAACAACAACTCGTCCACTGTTTTCGCAAGTAAATACAGGAACGTGAATATAGCTTTTTCCACGATTGGGGTTTTGTAATTCTACATAAACCAAAGCAGGACCAGAGTAATTAACTGCATTTGATGAAGTATTTGCATTGGCATCGCTTTTATTTTTGTCCTTTGTAGGATTATCCTTGTTTTTCAAGAAATCTTCATGGCTTAAATTCATTCTTTTTTCGTAGTCGCTACCATATTTCTCTTTTAAAAGCTCGCTTTCATATTTTTGTCTTAATTCTTCTTCGCTTAGGGCATCTATGTTAGAATATCTATTGTCTTGCCTGTTAGCACCAACATTTCGTATTTCTTTTAAGTAATTTTCAATATCAAAATCTTCAAGTGAGTTTTCGTCTTTTAATATATCTTCTTCAGTTTTTGTCATTTCTTCTAAAAACTCAGTTTCAATTATAAAATATTCCTCATTATTTGGTCGTGGCTCGGCAAGTCTTAGGCTCATTGTTACGACAACAACTATTAAATGGAACAAAATTGTACCAAGAATACCGTTTATATTTCGTTTAAAAAAGCCTGACATAAATGCAAAATTAAATTAAGATTTAAAGTTTTACAAATATAAAACTATATAAGTCATTTTTTATTTTTATTTTTTTTGAAATTTTTACGAGGTTTCCACTTTCGTCTTTTAGGTTTTAAAATTATTTTGTATTCAGGACTTTTGCCAAAACCATCGGGTAGAGGACTTTTTGGAATTTCGCGTTTCAAAAGTTTTTCTATTCTATTAAAACTTAAAATTTCTTTTTCGGCAATAAAACTAATTGCTAAACCAAGTTTACCAGCTCTGGCTGTACGTCCTATTCTGTGAACATAATCTTCTGCTTTTTCAGGAATATCATAGTTGATTATCAAATTCACATCATCTATATCAATTCCACGTGCCAGCAAATTGGTGGTAACTAAGATGTTAAAATTTCCGCTTTTAAAATTTTGTACGGTTTCGTTTCTTTCGTCTTGAGAAAAATTTGAATTTATTGAAGAATGTTTGATAGAACATGACCTTAAATAAGATGAAATTTTTGATACGCTAAGCTTTGTGCCTGCAAAAATTAATACTTTTTCATCTTTAAAATCACTTAATATTGTTTTTAGCAATCTTGGTTTGTCGCTTTCATACACCATAAAGACTTTTTGGTCAATTTCTTTGGCAGGTAAAGAAAAGTTTAAGTCTATAAACTCTGGATTTACTAAAATTTCGTCTGCAAGTTTTTTTATAGAGCTTGGCATGGTAGCAGAGAATAGAAGATTTTGACGGTTTTTAGGCAAATAACTAATGATATTCATTATATCTGTATAAAATCCCATATCAAGCATTTCGTCAGCTTCATCTAAGATTAAAGTAACTAATTTGTTTAGCTTTACATATCCTAAATTTAGATGAGCTAATAGTCGTCCTGGTGTAGCAACTATAATATCGGTTTTATTTTCAAGAGCATTTTTTTGAATAGTAAAATCTTCTTGATTACTTCCGCCATAAACTGCTACAGACGAAATTCCTGCAAAATATCCTAATCCCATAATTTGTTCCTCGATTTGAATACAGATTTCGCGAGTAGGTGCGACAATCAAAGCTTTTATTCCATTCCTTTCTGAGTTAAGAATTTTATTCATAGTTGGAATTAAAAAAGCAGCAGTTTTACCAGAGCCTGTTTGTGAACAAGCAAGCAAATCTTTATTTTGTAAAATTATGGGCAAAGTTTTTTCTTGAATAGGCGTAAGTTCTTGATAATTAAAGCTATCAATGCCGTCTTTTAAACTTTGAGCAATATTTAATTCTTCAAATTTCAAATTTTATTTTCCTTTACGCTGAAAAAGTTTTCTTGTGGAAGCATTGTTTTGCATAAAGATACCTTTATTCACTAATTTTATGTCTTCAACTGTGTAAAAAGCTCCTTTGTTGTAAATATTGATTAAATCAATTAGTTCGTTTAAATTTTTTCTGTTAACAGTTATAAATACAACATTTACTGGACCTGTAGCACCATTTGCGTCCATATGTGTGTGTCCATAGCCATTTTCTTTAAGAGCTTCAATTAGTTGAGTTGCAGGCTTGTTGGTAACTAAACGCAAACCAACTATTCCCATTGCAATTTTTTCTTCCACAAGCATTCCAATATAATTACCTGTAGCAAAGCCAAGTGCATAAGCCAAGTAAGAAACCCAATTATCTAAGTTGCCCATAATTTGACTAATAGCCATAATCCAAATTAAGATTTCAAAAAATCCTAAAATTGGTGCTAAAATTTTGTGTCCACGAGCAACTAAAATAATTCTAACCGTACCAATAGTAACATCACAAATTCTTGCTAAAAATATTAGAAGAGGCAAGATAATATAAGCATAATAGTTAAATTCCATAGTTTTAAATTTTTTTGCAAAGATAGAAATAATCAGTTAAAAGTTAAAAGTTGAAAGTTGTTTTTTGTTTTGATTAAAAAATGATTTATTGCTATCAATTAAATTTTATATATTGCAAAAAAAACAATATGAAGTTCAGAATTTTTTTATTTTTAATTTTTATAAGTTCATTAACATCATGTTCAATAAATGGAAGTTTTCAAGGTTTGTTTAGTTATTATAAGAAAACAAAAAAAGAAGGGAAAATTAATTTTTTAAAATTTGACTCAAATAACGATTATTTAAATTCATATAGCGATTCTACAACAATTGTTCTGTCTAATGGAAAGGAGATAAAAAATTATCTAAAAAATTTTGAAAAATCAATAATTTATATTTGGTCGCCAAAATGTAAAAGTAGATTTTGCTATTCTTTAGATTTACTGCAAGAAATTTGTTTGCAAAAAGGAATAGAACTTTTCGTAGTTGCTGAATATTACGATTCGAAATATATGAGTAAAAACTATAAAATTTCACATCTAATAATAGGCATTGATACACAATATTATAAAACGAATTTAACTTCAAAATATTTATCGAAGTTTATTAAAGACTTGATAGATGAAGTTGATGATACAACATTTAAGGAAATTTACAATGCTAAGTTTTTTAGTTTTCGTAATGGTAAGTTTGAAAAGTCATTTGACAGTATTGAAGACATAAAATAATTTAAGAAATGGTATATTGAAAAAAAACTTACATAATTTTTCCGCTCGCTTGGATTTATAATCTGAGTGTTGGTAATGTTACACTCGGATTACAAATCCGAGCGAGCGTCAGGGGTGTTGGTTTGAACTAGTGTAGGTTGACCGTGAGGACAAAACAAGACTATCAAGAGCTTGTCCGAAGGACAACATGTGATTAACCGTAGGCGTAGCCTGCGGTATTTAGACCCTCGAAAGCCTTGCCCGTAGGGCAACACAACATTATGACACTTCAACTACGTTCTGCGTATCACTTTGTGCTTATTTGTAAAGATAGTAAATTAACTGAAATTTCCGAAAAACAAAATTTATAAAAATTTGTTTATACTGATAATTTAAAATATGTTTAACTTAATAAATAATTAAAAATGGAAATTTTATATACAGCAAAAGTAACAACTTCAGGAGGAAGAAACGGTCATGTAAAAAGTTCTGATGGAATTATAGATATGGACGTAAGAATGCCAAAAGGTTTGGGCGGACAAAATGATGACTATCCTAATCCCGAACTATTTTTCGGCGCAGCTTATTCGGCTTGCTACGACGGTGCTTTGAATTTAGTTGCCAGAATGGAAAGATTTAAAATTACAAGTACTACAACAGCAAATGTAAGTATTGGAAAAGTAGAAGATGGTAGTTTAGCAATCTCTGTTGTGCTTGATATTGATGTTCAAGGCGTTGATAAAGAAACTGCACAAAAACTTATAGAAAAAGCTCATCAAGTTTGCCCTTATTCAAAAGCAATTAGAAATAACGTAAATGTTGTGTTGAATTTACTGTAATTGTGTTTAATAAATGTGTTATTTGGTTTGACGGTGTTTCATAAGTGTCAAACTGCTTCGTTGCTTTCAATATTCGGACTCAGTCACGTACTTCTGTACGCTCCTTCGTCCTCAATTTCAGCGCCTTGCATTTTAACACTTCTGAAACACCTTGAAAGTTTGTTGTTTTGAAATTTGCTTTGAGACACCGCTTTTTTTTTTATAATTATTATTGTTATCAATTAAATTTCATATATTGCAAAAAAAACAATATGAGGCTAAGAATATTTTTAATCTTAATATTATTTCCATTTTTAGTAAATGCTCAAAAATCTTCATATATAAATAAGCGATTAACTGGTGATGTTTCTTTTACAAGAATGAATTACTCTCTTGTGCCTGAATATAAGCAAGTGGAAAAAGGAGTTTTCGTTTCATTAAATTATGGTTTAGCCAAATTTTTGGAAACAGGTGTTTATTACAATAGATATTTTGCATCATCTTTCATTTCTTTAAATTTCGTTGGAATTCAAAATAGATTTCATATTCTTCCATTTTTTATTGAATCAAATAATAGATTTTTTAGAGCAGATGTCTATGTGTTAAATCAAACAGGCTTATTCTTGTATAAGACAACAAATAGTGGCTTTTCAAATTATTTTTACACTAATCTTGGGGCTGGTTTATCATTATTTGTATTTAAAAACTTAGGATTAAATTTTGATTATACTTGGAGTTTTGTTTTTTCTAAAAATATAGAAAAATCAAATTTTCAAAATGGATTTAAGTTAGGCTTGATTTTAAAGTTCTGAATTTATGCAAAAAACATTATTAATATTTGCCTTTTTAATTATTTTATTTAGTTCTTCTTGTCGAAAACTTGTGCAAGATGAGTTTGAGGATTTTAATAGCAAAATAACAATTAATTCTATCATAGTTCAAGATGAACAAATTCATTTACATGTTTCCCTAACAAATGGTTTAGATGCTTATGAGTTATCAAATATAAATAATGCAAATATTGAAATGTATAATCAGGATTCTGTTTTGTTAAATTTTAATTATGTTGAAAAAGGACATTATATTTCTGACTATATTGCAAAAGAAAATGACGAATTTTATTTAAAACTAAGTGTAAATAATAGTATTGTTTCTTCGAGTTGCTTTATTCCAGATAGAGTAAATATTTCTGAGTTTTATATTATAGAAAATGCTTGGGTTGATAACGAAGGAGTACTTCAGCCAAAAATAAATTTTTCAATTATAAATGATTTGTCAAAAGATTTATTTTTCGAAGCATATATTCTAATATATGATGAAAATGTTACTGAGGTTATTGAAGAATATCCAATTTTGTTTTTTGATAATTTTGAGTTGGAGACAGACATTATCTCAAAAAGTGTAAAAATTTCACATCATTTTTATTCCAACAATATTAACAATTACAAATATCAATTAATAATAAAGTCTGTAGATTTTAATTATTATAAATATGTTAAAAGTTTTGAAAATTATAATTTAAGTCGTTTCCCTGATTTTTCAAATGCAGGTATAGTGCCGACAAATTTATTTTCTAATATAAACAACGGATATGGGATTTTTTGTGGATATTCTCAAACACTTAGTGATATTAAAGCTTCAATAGACTAACCATGCTTAAAGTTTCATTTGTTATATTATTTACATTTTTTGTATTACTTGCGTACTCACAAGTTACGGTTTCTGGCTATGTATATGATGCCGAAACAAATGAAGCTATTATCGGAGCAAATATTGTTGACACAGTAAACTCTAACGGAACAAGCACTAATTCTCAGGCTTATTATTCAATTAAAACTAATTCAACTGAACTTAAAGTGTCTTTTATTGGCTATGAAACACAAATTATAAAAATAAATCAATCACAAAATAATATTCAAAATATTTATTTAAAGCCATTGGCATATCAATTAGACGAAGTTGTAGTGCGTATAAAATCTAACAAATCTGTAAATGTAGCAAAATTAGAACTTAAAGAAATTGAACAAATTCCAAGTTTAACAGCACAGCCTGATGTTGTGAAATCTACTCAAATATTACCAGGAATTCAGTCGCAAAGTGAAGCTTCTAGTTTATTGGTTGTAAGAGGTGGCGATCCTGGACAAAATTTATTTATTTTAGATAACACTCCTTTAATTTATGTAAATCATTTAGGTGGATTTATGTCTGTTTTTAATCCCGATATCATAAATAATATTACAATTTATAAATCAGGATTTCCTGCAAAATTTGGAGGAAAGCTTTCATCAATAATTGATATTACTCAACGTTCAGGCAGTGCTAATGGATTTAAAGGAAGTTTCGGGATAGGATTGACTGATGTAAACTTAAGTCTTGAGGGGAAATTTTCAGATAAGATTACGTATATTTTCACTACTAGAAAAACTCTTTTTGATGTTTTAATGATTGCCGCTAGTGGCTTGTCTGATGGAGGAGATTATTTTATCTCTTACGGTTTTCATGATGTAAATTTTAAGTCAGTTTGGAAAATAAATTCACGTAACACAATTTCAATGAATTTGTTTCAAGGAGATGATTATTTAAAGATTTGGAATAAAAAAGATGATTTAGATTTATTTAATTCAAAAATAAAAGCAAATAATATTTGGGGAAGTTTAATGGGGGCTGTTTCTTGGAATAGTATTATAAGTCCAAAAATTTTTATAAAAACAAACATTTCATATTCTGGATATAGGGTAAAAGATCTACAATCTTTTAACAATTCTATAAATCAAGGATTTAAAAATAAATTTGAATCTAAAGTTCAAGAAATTTCATTAAATTCAGTTTGGTCTTTTAATCTTATGAGAAATTGGACACTTTTTGGAGGGCTACATTTGAGTCATTTTATTTATACTCCATATGACTACAAAGTTTTAGGAAAAGAAAATTATTTTGAAGTTTTATCTGAAGAAATTAATAATTCTTCAATTTCTTTATCAAATAAATTTAAGTTTTTTAAATTCATTGAAACTGAACTAGGAGCTAGGGTAGGAAACTACTTTTTATCAAATTCTAAGGAGTTTTTTATTGAACCAAGATTTGACATAAACTTTAATTTTAATAAACTTGGTGTCATAAACTTTAACTATATGCAGGTTAGCCAAGCATCGCATTTGTTAATATCATCTGGAAATATTTATGTGAATGAAATTTGGATTCCTTCGTGTAAGGATATTCCAGTTTCAAGTTCATTACAAAAATCTTTGTCTTGGTCAAAAGGATTTTATGACAATATGTTTAGTCTTAACATAGGTGTTTATGATAAAGAATTATCTAATTTAATAACATCAGAAAAAAATGTTTACTATTTGTCAGAACTCGAAAACTGGAAACAGTCGATAGAAACAGGAGGTGTTGGAAAAGTTTATGGTCTTGAATTTATGTTTAAAAAGAATTGTGGAAAATGGACTGGTTTGATTTCTTATCATTTAAGTAAATCTACTCGTAAGTTCAATAATATTAATGATGGAAAAGAATTTTTATATGAATATAATAGACCTCATGATGTTAGTATTTTTATAAATAGAAAAATAAATAAAAAACTTAGTTTAAGTCTTGTGTGGAATTATCAGTCAGGATTACCAATAACACCTGTTTTAGGAAGGCAAAATGTTGTAGATCCGCATAGTAATGAAATTTATGAGGCTTTTATATATGGAGAGCGAAATTCCACTAAAATGAAAGACTATCATCGTTTGGATATTGGACTTAAATATGAAACTATATCAAAAAAACGAAAGTTAAAAACCGTTTGGACTTTTTCTATTTACAATGCTTATAATCGTCAAAACCCTTATCTTTATTATTACAATAATAATTCCAGTCCAGAGATTCATCGTCCTGAAAATGGTTTTGCAAAATTGAATTTATATCAAATAAGTTTTTTCCCAATTTTACCTTCAGTGTCATATAAAGTTTATTTTGGAAAGGAAGATATTAATTTTAAAGGTTTTTCTTTAAAGAAGTGGCTTAATTTTGAAGAATAAGACAGTTTTTAAATTCACTAATCTTATGAAAAGCTTTTGAATAATACTTATAATTAGTTTTTATTTCATTTTTTTAACAATACTTAATTTATTAGTTTAAAATCTCCTGTTTTCAGCGTTGCAACACCCAAGCCGAACAATTAGGCCTTGTCCTACGGACAAACCCTTGATAGTCTTATATTGTCCTTACGGACAATTATATATATGTGCTGTTTAAAATGTTGCAACACCCAAAAATAAAAAACAACTTTTAACTTTCAACTTTTAACTTTTAACTGATTATTTCTATCTTTGTACAAAATTACAATGATGAGAAACACTTATTTATTTTTGATTTTCTTAATGTTTTCGGCTCAATTATTTGCTCAAAACACAGATAAGGCTTCATATAAAACTTATCCTTCGGGTTTTTATTTCAAGCAAATTTTGCGAGATAATCTTGGGGACGAAGCTTGGGCTAAGCGAAAATATCAGCCAAAAGAAGTCTTTAAAATGGAAATGCAAGACCGCATTTTTCCAACAGATTTAACAAAATACACAACAGTTTATCATCTTCAGCCTGTTTCTCAAGGTAATAGCGGAACTTGCTGGGCTTATTCTGCAATTTCGTTTTTGGAATCAGAAGTTTACAGAATGACAAGCCAAAAAATAAAACTTTCCGAAATTTATATCGCTTACTGGGAATATGTTGAAAGAGCTGAAGATTTTATAAAAACTAAAGGTGAAACTTTTTTAGGCGAGGGTAGTGAATCTAATGCTGTTTTAAGAATTATGAAAAATCATGGTCTTATGCCTTTGTCAGCGTATTCTGGTTTGAAAGATCAACAAAATTTTAATAATCACGAAGCTTTATTTGAGCAATACGAAACTTATTTGAATTTTCAAAAACAACAAAACTCATGGAATAAAACCGAAATAATGGATTCTATTTATAAAATCCTTGATTATTGGATTGGAACGCCTCTATATAATTTTAATTTTGAAGGGAAAAATTATACACCACAAACTTTTATGAGCGAAAAGTTGAAATTAAAACCTAATAATTATTTTTCGTTTATGTCAACCAAAGAAATTGCTTATAATCAGAAAGGTGAGCTTGTTGAAAACGATAACTGGTGGCATTGCAAAGATTATTATAATATTTCTTTAAATAATTTTATGAGTTTGATAAACACAAGTATTGAAAATGGATATTCAATTTCAATTTGTGGCGATGTTTCAGAACCTGGAATTTGTCAAATAGAAGAAGTAGCAATAATTCCAGATTTTGATATTCCTTCGGCTTATATAAACGAAGATGCTCGCCAAATGCGTTTGATAAGTGGTGCAACAACAGACGACCATTGTGTGCATTTAGTTGGTTATCAAATTGTTAATGGAGAATATTGGTATTTAATTAAAGATTCGGGTGCAGGTGCTTTTGATGGAAAAAATAAAGGGTATAGATTTTTTCATGAAGATTATGTGAAATTAAAAATGATGAATATTCTGCTTAATGTTGAGCCTGCACGAAGTGTTTTGGATAAAATTATAAAATAATGAACAAAGAATTAAAAGATATAGTGAAAGCAGGTAAAATTCCACTTTTAGAAGAGTTTTATTCAATTCAAGGCGAAGGATTTAATACAGGTAAGGCTGCTTATTTTATAAGAACTGGCGGTTGCGATTTAGCTTGCCATTGGTGCGATTCAAAAGAAACTTGGAAACCAGAAATTCACGAATATATTGAGATTGATGCAATTTTACAAAGAGTAAAGCAAACACCTGCAAATACTATTGTTGTTACTGGTGGCGAACCGTTAATTCATAATTTCGATGAGTTTTGTGCAAAAGCAAAATCACACGCTTTTACTTTAATGTTAGAAACTTGTGGAGCTCATAATTTTAGTGGAGTTTGGGATTGGGTTTGTCTTTCGCCAAAACAAACAAAACCACCAAAAGCAGAGTACTTTCAAATAGCCGATGAACTTAAAGTTGTAATTTTTGAAGAAAAAGATTTTTTATGGGCTGAAGAATGTGCCAAAAAAGTAACCAATTCTTGTGCTTTGTTTTTACAGCCAGAATGGAGTAGGTTTGAAAAAATCGGCATAATGCTTGTAGATTATGTAAAACAAAACCCAAAATGGAATGTATCTTTGCAAACACATAAATTTCTGCGTATTCCGTAAACGAAAAAAAATTTTAAGAATGAAAAGAATTTTTAGTTTTTTAATAATATTTTTTGCTATCAGTTTTTTTGTACAAGCACAAAATAAATCTGATTATACGAAAAATAAATCAGCGATAAGAAGTTTTAATAAAGCTGTTTCATACATGGAGCAGAGGCAAAATAGAATGGCTATTACCGAAATTGAAAAAGCTATAGAAAAAGACCCAAACTTTTTAGAAGCATGGCTTTTGAAAGCTGAGATTTATGATTTTCTTGGAAAAGCAAACGAATCTTATTTGTCTTATGCAAAAGTTTTTGAAATCGATGCTCAATATGACCCTGCTTTAAGTTTTAAATTAGCTGCAAATTCATATAAAATCGGAAAATATTCAGTTGCTAAAAAATATATAGATTTTTTCTGTAATGAGGTTGACACAATGAGGTATCGCAATTATGATTTTAGAAGATTAAGAGATTTTATTTATTTTGCAGATAGTGCTTATAAAAACCCTAAAGATTTTAGACCTATAAACATCGGACCTGGTGTAAACACACACTTTGATGAATATTGGCCCTCACTTTCTGTAGATGAGAGAGTATTGGTTTTTACTCGTCAAATTCCCATAAATCCTAATTCTACTTCACGTGATCCATCGTCTATGCAGGAAGATTTATTTGTTTCTTACTTTGACGACAAAACAGGACAATTTATTAAAGCTATTCCTATGCCCGGAAATATAAATACAAAACTTAACGAAGGTGCGCAATGTATTAGTGCAGATGGTAAAACTTGTGTTTTCACGGCTTGTAATCGTCCTGAAGGCAAAGGTTCTTGCGATTTATATATAATGTTTTTAAGAGGTGGAAAATGGACAGATCCTCAAAATTTGGAATCTGTAAATACAGCTTCTTGGGACAGTAATCCTTCGCTTTCGGCTGATGGAAAATATTTATATTTCGCTTCAGGAAGAGCTGGTGGCTATGGCAAAACAGATATTTGGCGAGTTAGAATAGATGCAGAAGGAAATGCACTTGACGAAGCCGAAAATCTTGGTCCACAAATAAATACTCAATTCGAAGAGCTTTCACCATTTATTCACCCTGACGGAAGAACTTTGTACTTTGCTTCGCGTGGTCATCCCGGAATGGGAGATTTTGATTTATTCTATTCAAAACTTGATAATAATGGAAACTGGTCAAAACCTGTAAACCTTGGCTATCCACTTAACACTATGGGTGAGGAGAGAAGCCTTATAGTAAATGCAAGAGGCGATATTGCAATGTTTGCTTCAAATGTTGGAAGAAAAGATTTGGATATTTATTTCTTTTTAATTCCAGAAGAAATTAAACCTGTGGCAGCAACTTATGTCAAAGGTTATGTTTACAATGCAAAAACAAATCAAAGATTAGAAGCAAAATGCGAACTTTTTGATATTGAAACTGGCGAAGAAATGGTAAGACTTACTACTGATAAAATAACTGGCGAATACTTGGTAACTTTACCAGTAGAGCGTGATTATGCTTTTAATGTTGAAAAAACAGGATTTTTATTTCATTCCGAAAATTTTTCTTTAAAAAACATTAAAGACCCAGAACAGCCTTTTATACTAAATATCCCTCTACAACCTTTGGAAGAAGGAGTAACTGTAATTTTGAAAAATATTTTCTTTGCATTTGACTCTTACGAACTTTTACCAGAATCCTATGCTGAGTTAAAAATTGTTGTGGATTATCTTAATACAAATCCAAACTTAAAAATTGAAATAGGCGGACATACCGACAATGTTGGTACAAAAGCATATAATAAAACCTTATCCGAAAATCGAGCAAAATCTGTTTATACTTATTTGATTTCCAAAGGAATAGATAAGGATAGATTGTCATATAAAGGTTATGATTTTTCTATTCCAATTGCAGATAATGCAACAGAAGAAGGACGTGCTTTAAATCGTAGAACAGAATTTAAAGTTATTAGTAATAAGTAAAAATAGTTAAGAGAAAAGTAGAAAGATTTTTGATGGATAGGTCGCAGAGATTAGGAACAGAAAAAATAAAACCATTATTGTGGAGTTTGTCGCTTCCTGCAATGATTGGAATGTTATCGGTAACTATTTACAACGTTGCCGATACTATTTTTATAGGACATGCAGTCGGAACTCTTGGAATTGCAGCTATTTCTGTTTCATTACCTTTGATGATGTCAATCACTACTTTCGGACAAGCAATAGGATTGGGAGGAGCATCTGTAATATCGCGAGCATTAGGAGCAGGAAATAAAGCTAAGGCTCAACTTACACTTCATTCTTTACTTACGATAATTATCTCAATAAACTTCATACTCATTACATTAGCTTATTTAAAAGCTGGTTTCTTTTTAAAACTTTTTGGTGCAAATGACGAAATATTACCTTACGCTGTGCAATATGTTCGTTGGTCATTGCCAGGCTCTTTCTTCTTAAATATTATGTTTGTTTCAGTTCATCAAATTCGAGCCGAAGGAAATGCGAGATTTCCAATGTTTTCGCAAATTTTGGGAGGAGCTTTAAATTTAATTTTCGACCCTATATTTATTTTTGGTCTTGGTTGGGGCTTAATGGGTGCAGCTTTAGCAAGCTCTATAAGTCAATTTGTGGGATTTTGTTTCGCAATGTGGTATTTTACAAAAAATCCAAAATCAGTTTTAAAATTAAATGTAAGAAAATTATGGGCTTTACCCGATAAGGCAATTACTTTAGAAGTATTAGCAATTGGAGCTTCGTCATTTGGAAGACAAATTGCAGGTTCTGTTATGAGTATAGTCCTTAATAATGCTCTTTTACGATATGGCGGTGCAGCTTCAATAGCAGCTTTCGGAATAATAAATAGAATAACAATGTTTGTGTTTATGCCTCTTTTTGGACTAAACCAAGGATTTATGCCTATTGCAGGATTTAATTACGGAGCAAAAAAAATACTTAGAGTTTTACGAGGTATGAAAATAGCAATTATTTGGTCAACAAGCTTTTGTATAGCTACATTGATTTTATTTTTTGTTTTTGCTAACTCAATAGTAAGTGTTTTTACAACCGACAAAGAACTAATAACAATGGCAACAAAGTCGCTAAGAATTTTTATACTCGCTTTTCCTGTAGTAGGTTTTCAAATTGTTGGATCAGGATTATTCCAAGCTCTTGGAAAAGCAAAAGCTTCAATGTTTTTGGCTTTGGCAAGACAGGTTTTATTTTTAATTCCTTTTGTATTGATATTTCCTAAGTTTTGGGGCGAAAATGGAATTTGGTTTTCATTTCCAATATCTGACTTTTTAGCAGCTTCAGTTACTTTTTTAATGGTTGTAAACCTTGTTAAAAAACTAAAAAAAGAAGATAAAGAAAATAGGCGTTTAAACTTAGAAAAAGCCAAAACAAAGCATAAATTTAATCTTCAAGATGAAACTGTTTTGTAAGATTTATTATTAAATTTCAGATAATCTCTTTTTTTTCTTAATTTTGCTTAAAATTTCAATTATGGGAATTTATTTAGATTATAATGCAACAACGCCTATAGACAAAGAAGTTGCGGAGTTTATGAAGCCTTTTCTAAATGATTATTTTGGGAATCCTTCAAGTTCTCATTCCTTTGGAGTTAATGCAAAAAAAGCTGTTGAAAATGCAAGAGCAAAAATAGCTAATCTTTTGGGTTGTAAAGCTTCTGAAATAGTTTTTACAAGTGGTGGAAGCGAAGCCAACAATTACGCAATTAAAGGTTATGCTTTTGCTAACGAAAATAGAGGTAAGCATATAATTACTTCCCAAATTGAACATCCTGCTGTTATTGAGGTTTGTAAGTTTTTGGAAACAAAAGGTTTTGAAATTTCTTATATACCTGTTGATGAGTTTGGCATAATTGATTTAAAGAAATTAGAAAGCGAAATTCGTTCGGATACTATTTTAATTTCTGTAATGCATGCAAATAATGAAATTGGAAGTATTCAACCTTTGAAAGAAATTTCAAAAATTGCAAAAAAACACAATATAGTTTTTCATACAGACGCTGCTCAATCTGTTGGGAAAATTCCAACTAAAGTTAATGAATTAGGTGTTGATATGCTAAGTTTAGCAGGACACAAACTTTATGCACCAAAGGGGATTGGAGTTTTATACATAAAAGAAGGAATTTTTCTTGAAAAATTAATTCATGGTGCTGAGCATGAGCAAAATAAGCGTGCAGGAACAGAAAATGTTTTAGAAATTGCAGGTTTAGGCAAAGCTTGTGAAATTGCAGAAAGAGATATGGAGAAAAATATTACACATTCTCTTAAAATGCGTGATTTATTTCATAATTTGCTTAGCGAAAAAATTGATGATATAAAACTCAACGGACATCAAGAATTGCGATTGCCAAACACTTTAAATATTAGCTTTAGAAATATTGAAGCAAATATTTTACTTAACGAAATGGAAACCCATGGAATAGCTGCTTCGGCTGGTGCGGCTTGTCATGCAGAAGCAGTAAAAGTTTCTACAGTTTTACAAGCTATCAATTTAGAGCCTAATTATGCTATGGGAACAATTCGCTTTTCGGTTGGCAGACAAACAACTGAGAACGAAATTCGTGAAGCGGCAAAAATTATTATAGAAATTGTTGAGAATTTAAAATCAAATACTGATAAAAGTGTTGAACCAACAGAAAATCCTAAAACATTTAAACTGACTAAATACACTCAAGGACTTGGTTGTGCATGCAAATTAAGTCCGCAGGATTTAGAAAAGGTTTTAAAAGATTTGCCTTCAGTTTTTGATAAAAATGTTTTGATTGATGCTTCAAATTCTGATGATGCAGCAGTTTACAAAATAGATGAAAATACTGCTTTAGTTCAGACTTTAGATTTTTTCACACCTGTAGTTGATGATGCTTATGATTTTGGTGCAATTGCTGCGGCTAATGCTTTAAGCGATATTTATGCAATGGGAGCTAAGCCTATTTTTGCTTTAAATATTGTTGGCTTTCCTGCTAATAGATTGGATATTTCTGTTTTAAATGAAATTCTACGAGGAGCAGCAGATAAAGCCAAAGAAGCTGGAATTTCAATTTTGGGAGGTCATACAATACATGATGTTGAGCCAAAATTCGGAATGGCGGTTTCTGGTCTTGCAAATCCTAATAAAATTAAAACAAATGCAGGAGCAAAGCATGGCGATGCAATTATCTTAACAAAAAAAATAGGCACAGGAATTTTAACTACTGCAATTAAAAAAGATTTAATTTCTGAAAAATCTAAGCATGAAGTAATTGCGTCAATGAAAAAATTGAATATGCAAAGTGCAGAAATAATTTCAAAATATGAAGTGAACGCTTGTACTGATATTACTGGCTTTGGCTTGGCTGGACATTTAAGCGAATTATTATTGGCAAGTAAACTTAGTGCAGAAATTTTTGAAAACGAAATTCCTTATTTTGAACAAACAGAAGAATTAGCTTATGCAGGTGTAGTTCCTGGAGGAAGTTTGAATAATTTACAGCATTTTTCTAAAAATATTATTTGGAAAAAACAAATTTCTGAAACAAGAAAACTTATGTTTTGTGATGCTCAAACATCTGGTGGACTGTTGTTTACAGTTCCAAACAATTTAAAAGATAAAGTAATTGAAGATTTATACAAAAACGGAATTACTACTGCAAAATATATTGGAAATTGTTACAAAGATGGAGAAAGTAAAATTATTGTAAAATGAAAGATTTATTTAATAATACTGTTTGTGCAATTTCTTCTCCGCCAGGAGTTGGAGCAATTTCTGTAATTCGTTTAACTGGGGAAAAATCTCATCAGATACTAACAAATATTATAAGTTCAAAAAGCAAATATGAAAATCTAAAAGCAGGTAAGTTGCTGTTTACCAAGATTTTAGCAGACGGAAATATTTTAGACGAAGTTTTGCTTGTAAAGTTTGATGCACCTAATTCATTTACAGGCGAAAATATGCTTGAAATATACTGTCATGGCTCGGAATTCATCCAACAAGAGATTTTAAATTTGCTCGTTAAAAATGGAGCAAATATTGCTTTGCCGGGTGAATTTACAAAAAGAGCTTTTATAAATGGTAAAATGGATTTATCTCAATCAGAAGCAGTTGCAGATATTATTTCAAGTAATTCTTCGGAGTCGCACAGATTAGCAATAAATCAATTAAAGGGTGGAATATCAAACGAAATTGCTTTGCTTCGTGAAAAAATGATAGAATTAATTTCTTTAATGGAATTGGAACTTGATTTTAGCGAAGAAGATGTAGAGTTCGCAGACAGGTCAAGGCTTTTACAAATAATACAAGAGATTAAAACTAAAATAAATTTATTGATAGAATCTTTTAAATATGGAAATGCTGTAAAAAATGGAGTTCCTGTTGCAATAGTTGGAAAGCCAAATACAGGGAAATCAACCTTACTAAATACTTTGTTAAAAGAGGATAGGGCAATAGTTTCAGATATTCCAGGAACAACAAGGGATTCGATTGAAGAAGAAATTTTTATTGATGGAATCAAATTTAGGTTTATTGATACAGCTGGACTGCGAGAAAGTAAAGATAAAATTGAAGAAATAGGAGTTAAACGTAGTTTAGAAAAAATAAATTTATCTCAAGTTATTCTTTTAATAATTGAAGCTAATTCATCTGAAAAAGAAATAGATACAATAATAAAACAAGTAGAGAAAGAAATTAATTCTTCTCAAAAACTTATTTTAGTTTTTAACAAAATTGATTTGCTTAATAAAGAAAATCTTGACTTAAAATACTCTTACGAAAGCATTAAAATTTCGGCAAAGCATAATAAGAACATTGATTTACTTCATAATTCGTTAAGTTCTTATGTAAAATCTTTAAAAACAGGTCTTGGCGATGTTATTTTGACTAATGCTCGTCATATTGAGGTTTTGCATAAGATTGATTTAGCACTCGACAGGGCAATAGAAGGATTAAATATGCAGTTAAGCAGTGATTTAGTTTCTCAAGATTTGCGTGAAGCCATGCATTATTTGGGCGAAATTACTGGTCAAGTTTCTAATGAAGAAGTTTTAGGAGCAATTTTTTCTAAGTTTTGTATAGGGAAGTGATTGTTATTTGAAAAAATAAGTTATTTTTGTGCAAAAAGCAAAAACTCTTGATAAATTACATTAAATATCAGCATGACAGTTCAAGCGAGTGGATAACTTTAATTCATGGAGCGGGTGGGAGTTCTACAATTTGGTATAGGCAAATTAGAATTTTTGCTGAAAAATACAATGTTTTATTAATCGATTTGCGTGGACATGGACGTTCAAATAAGCTTGGTTTAGAAACACTTCATAAAAAATATACTTTTTCGTTTATTGCAAATGATGTTTTAGAAGTATTAGATTATGAAGGTATTGAAAAAACTCATTTTGTAGGAATTTCATTAGGAACAATTATTATAAGACAAATTGCCGAAGAGCATCCACAAAGAGTTTTGTCAATGATTATGGGCGGTGCGATTTTAAAATTTAACTTTAAATCCAGAATATTAATGAAATTAGGTTGGATTTTCAAATCTATTGTTCCATATATGATTTTATATAAGTTTTTTGCCTTTATTATTATGCCAAAGGAAAATCATAAGCAATCGAGAAATCTTTTTGTTAGAGAGGCTAAAAAACTGTATAGAAGAGAATTTGTAAGGTGGTATAAAATGACTGCGGGTATAAATTCTATATTAAAAATGTTTAGAAATCTTGAATTGCCTATTCCAACTTTATATATTATGGGCGACGAAGACGAAATGTTTTTACCTGCCATTCGCCAAGTCGTGAAAGAACATGTTAATTACTCACAATTGGCAATAATTCCAAACTGTGGACATGTTGTAAATGTTGAAAAACCTGATGTTTTTAATAGAATGGTTTGTAAGTTTATAGATTCGATTTAAATTAAAAAGAAGCAAGTTTAAATTACTTTTTATGGCAAAAGGAAGAATACTACAAGTAAAACAATCCGAAATAACGATTATAAGTCAACAGAATACCGATTATATTAGCCTTACAGATATGACCGTTACTTTTCGAGAAGGTAGTGGATTGATAAGCAAATGGATAACCAATAAAAACACAATAGAATATTTAGGCGTTTGGGAAAGAATAAATAATCCCAATTTTAATTACCCCGAATTCGGGGTAATTGGGCAAGAAGCTGGTACGAATAGATTTATAATGTCAGTTGGTCAATGGGTTGCCCGTACTAATGCTATAGGCATGCTCGTAAAAGCAGGACGATACGGTGGAACGTATGCACATAAAGATATCGCTTTTCACTTTGCAATGTGGTTAAGTCCAGAATTTCAAATATACTTGGTTAATGAATTTCAACGACTTAAAGATGAAGAAAATAACCGTCTGAAATTAGAGTGGAGTTTACAACGCACCCTTGCTAAAGTTAACTATCAAATTCATACTGACGCAATTAAAGAAAACCTTATTCCAAAAGAAATTACTAAGCAACAAGCAAATTATGTATATGCTAATGAAGCAGATTTATTAAATGTTGCTCTTTTCGGAATTACTGCGAAAGAATGGAGAAAAAATAATTCTACAAAAAGTGGAAATATGCGAGATTACGCAACATTAGAACAGCTTGTCGTGTTAAGTAATTTGGAGAGTATAAACGCATTGTTAATACGACAAGGTTTATCACAAAAAGAAAGACTTTTACAACTTAATAAAGTAGCGATTTCTCAAATGAAATCGCTACTTGAAAGTGATGCAATAAAGAAACTAAAATAAAAAAAACAACGAAATACTAATACATTTTTGTAAAATATAAATTATTGTCAATACTAAATAACAATGAAATATTTTATTACAATTTTTATTTTTCTTGGGCTATTGTCTTCTTGTTCAAAATCACCTGCATGTTGGGGAGATGATAAGAACAAAGGAATAATTAATAATTCTATAATCATTAATTGTAGTCCGACAATATATAAAGAAAATTATGTAATTACCTCTGATTCAATTTATCAACAGATTTTTTTAGACACAACAATTAGTCAAACAGTTTGTCAACTGCCTAATATTGATTTTAGCAAAGAAACGCTATTAGGATTAGTAGCAACAGGGCAATGTAATACAAAAGTAATAAGAGAAGTAATTTCATTAGACAATGAAAAAAAATACCATTATAAAGTAAAAATTAGAAGTTGTGGACAGTGTAAAAAAGAGATGTTTACTTATAATTGGGTAACAGTCCCAAAACTTCCAAGCGACTGGACAGTAAGTTTTGAAGTGGCAGAATGACTCAGTTAAAAGTTGAAAGTTAAAAGTTAAAAGTGGCTGACGCGTCTAACACTCGCTACTAACACCCATGACGCTCGCTCGGATTTAGCTTCGCTGAGCTCGTCCTGCGGACTTCGGTTATAATCCGAGTGTTTTACACACTTGCAGTCTTAACTCCACTTTATAAACTTGAAAAACTTTATAAACTTTTAACTTTATTGATTAAGCATGTTAAATAAAATGAGTTTGAAAATAATTGGAAAATAATTTGCAAATTATTAGTTTTGTATTTTAAAACATAGTATATTTGCTTCGTGAAATAGATATGTGTAAAAGGAGAATTTTATTCAAAATAAACTTAAACGATGTTAAACAAAATTTTTTAGCTTATGAAAAATAAACAAGTATTTATACAATTTTCATTATTATTAGTGGGATTGTTTTTAGTTTTTGCAACTGGCTGCAAAAAGAAAGAAGAACCAGAAGAATTAAAAGTTCCTACTGTATCTACAACAGAAGTAACAAATATTACTATTGCTACAGCTACATCAGGAGGAACAATAACAGATGATGGTGGTGCAGATGTATTAGCTTGTGGTATTTGTTGGAGTACAAGCGAAAATCCAACAATAGAAAATAGCAAAACTACAGAAACTTTTGATGTATTTGGTGGTTTTAAAAGTAATATGAATGGTTTAGCGCCAAACACAACCTATTATGTAAAAGCCTATGCCACAAATAGCGTAGGTACTGCTTATGGAGAAGCTAAATCTTTCACAACTTCAGTAATAAGTACTTTTATTGATTCGCGTGATAATATTACTTATTTAACAATAAAAATTGGCGATCAAGTTTGGATGGCAGAAAACTTAAAATATTTGCCAAGTGTAGTTGGTCCAGAAATAGGGTCAGATTCAGAGCTTTCTTATTATGTTTATAGTTATTTGGGTACAAATGTTGATATCGCTAAACGGTCTGCCATTTATACTACTTATGGGGTATTATATAATTGGGAGGCTGCAAAAACTGCTTGTCCAGAAGGTTGGCATTTGCCAAGTGATGCAGAATGGAAACAACTTGAAGTTTGTCTTGGAATGACAACAAACCAAGCAAATGGTTCTGGACCTCGTGGTACAAATGAAGGTGGAAAGCTTAAAGAGGGAGGTTTAGCACATTGGATTAGTCCAAACGAAGATGCTACAAATGAAGTCGATTTCACAGCTCGTCCAGGTGGTTACCGTAGTTACGATAAACATTTTAAATATTTACAAAATTATGGTTATTGGTGGACTGCTACCGAGTATAATTATAACAATTCATGGAGTCGTAGCTTGTCCGCTGGTGATGGAAAGTCTTATAGAAACTATGCTTATAAGAGTTCTGGCTTTTCTGTTCGTTGTGTACAAAATAATTAGTTAAAAGTTTATAAAGTCGCAAATTTTTAAGTAAATATAAAAAACTTGTCTGAGTTTTAACTTAGACAAGTTTTTTTGTTTGTAGAGTAGAATAAATAGAGATAATAAATCAGACAAATGAAAAACAACAATAGATATATCCCACGCTCGCTCGGATTGTCCGTAGGACAACATGTGATTAACCGTAGGCGGCAGCCTACGATAGTTGTACCCTCAAAGGCTTTGCCCGCAAGGGCAACACAACACTTTTAACTAAATCCGAGCAAGCAAAGTTCGCAAGCTCACTCTGCGAAGCAAAACCAAAGCGAGCATAGCGAGCTCATAATTCTTAATTATCGGGTGTTGAGCGAAGCCGAACTGGTGTTGAGCGAAGTCGAAACACAATTCTTAATTATTCATTCTTAATTCTCAATTACTTTAAAACAGCCAATTCATACCAATATAAATACCCATCTTCCCATCTTCCTTCTTAACTGGCAAGCCAATATCAGCAGCAATTACAAAGTTTTCGTTTAGAGCGATGTGCAGACCGCAACCATAAGTCAAATGTACACTTTCGGCATTATCTTTAAAAAATAAAGATTGGTCAACAATATTAGGAATTCCGGTTTTGTCGATTTTTGTCTTTTGAACTACCATTCCAGCATCTAAAAATGGATTTAAAGCTATATACCAATTTTGTTTTATAAACTTAAATCTTACAAATTTATATCTAAATTCAAGATTTCCATAAACAACTCCATCACCTACAACACGATTTCTAATAAGTCCTCTAATGGTTTTACTGCCACCTAAACCATCTATACTTGATGAAGGCATATAAGAATAAACCATGTATGGTAGCATATAAAATGGTGATTTTCCATAAACATTTGCTTGATAGGCAAGTCGGTAAGCAAAAGAAAAATCGTTTGGAATAATTGTAAAATATTGACGATGTGTAAGTGCAATTTTACCGAAAGTGAAATTTTTGCTAAATGAGTTAAAAATAACAAGCTCAGACCAAACACCTTTCATAGGACAAGCTTCATTATCACGAGTGTCATATACAGTACCTAATTTTATGCTATTGTGCCAGCCACCATCTTTTTCATTTTGATTTATAATCCCCCAATTAACATAATTATCAAATAAATTAGGCACATTTGGAAGCATATCTTCTGGGTCTTTGCCTTTATTTAACTTATCAATTGGAACACTGCCTATTTGCATATCCATTAACTCATAACTCGCAACCCATCTTAAATTTTTTGCACCTGTAGCACCTTGAAAATCAAGTTTTAATCGCAAAATATTTCTTTGATGTTTGTAATACATTCTGGTAATATATTCAGTAGTAGAGCTTTCGTTTTGAAAATTTGGATTATAAACAGCATCATAACCATTAAAACCATAAAAATCAAGAGCTTGGTCGGGCAAATATGATAAATCTGCTGTTAATCTTATTTTTGGAATTAGAAATTCAGAATCATAAAACAATCTGTAAATTCCAGAACCTTTGGTATATCTACTAACTTCTGCATAAATCGAATGTTTGTATTTTGGAAAACTGGAACCATCGCCATAATTGTAAAAATTTACAAGTCCACCATATTGAAAACCTAAATCTGAATTGTAGGAGACTACAGGGACAAGTCCAAAAGTCCAACCAGTTTTAGCGTTAGTAGCAGGGCTGTTAGTTTCCGCATTTTCTTGTGAAAATAAATTTAAGGAAATAAGTAAAATTAAACTAATAACAATAATTTTTTTCATATCTTGCGTTTTTATTAAAATTGCAACAAAGATAAAAAAGAGATTTAATATATTGCCAAAATTATTTTTAATTTTTGTATTTTGCGAACATATTTTTTAACATAATTTGAAAAGTTTTATAAAAATATTGACATTTGGAATTTTGTTAGCATTTGCAAGTGTTTTGCAGGCACAGTTCTATAATGGTCATCAAATGAAATTTGGAAAAAATCGAGTTCAATTTGATGAGTTTGAATGGTATTATTTCCGTTTTCAGAATTTTGATACTTATTTTGTTGCTGGAAGTAAAGATGTTGCCTTAAAAGCTTCGAGTATTGCAAATAAAAATTTATCAGAAATAGAAACATTCTTAGAACATCAACTAAAGAAAAGAATTGTTTTTGTTATTTATAAAAATCAATCTGATTTTCGTCAGTCAAATATTGGATTAAATACTGGGGACGAGCAGTATAACATTGGTGGAGTGGTAAAAGTGGTGGATAATATTGCTTTTATTTTTGTAGAAGGCGATTTAAAAAGTTTGGAAAGACAAGTAAAATCAGCTATTGCAAATGTGTTTTTGAACGAATTGCTTTATGGCGACAATATTACTTCAAAAATAGCAAATAATACTTTAATTAGTCCGCCTGAATGGTATTTCCAAGGGCTTTTAAGATTTGTTTCGCAAAAATGGGATTCTGAAATTGATAATTTGGTTAGAAATGCAATAGCAGACAATAAATTTGATAATTTGAATCATCTTAATGGAGATGATGCGGCAATTGCAGGACATGCTATTTGGAATTACATCGCAACGGTTTATGGAAAACAAGTGATTCCAAATATTGTGTATTTAAGTAGAGTTACTAAAAGTACAGAATCTGCATTTTTATATGTTTTAGGCTTTACTTTAGAAAACTTGCAAGATGCAATGGTAGATTTTTACAAAGCTCAATATACAAGTTTTGCCTACACAGCCGAAACACCAAGTGGAAGAAGCATTTTGCCAAAAACTCGAAAACATTTGAAATACTATCAAGTTCAATATAGTGCTAATGGCGAAAAAATTGCTTGGGTTGAAAATCATTTAGGAAAATATAAAATCAAATATTTAGATTTAAAAACTAATAAAAAGAAAAAGATTTTAAGGCGAGAGCATGTCTTAGACCAAATTCCAGATTATTCTTATCCAGTTTTACGTTGGCATCCAAGTGGTAAAATGTTGGGATTTATTATCGAGAAAAAGGGAAGTACTTATTACACAACTTATAATTTGGAAACAAAAGAATTTAAAGAAATTGAAGTACATTTAGAAAAAATCACTTCTTTTGATTACTCACACGATGGCTTGTATTTGGTGCTTTCGGCTTTCCATCACGGACAATCAGATATTTTTGTATTTAATATTATTGCAAATACAATTGAAAATATCACTCAAGATGTTGCTGACGACTATCAACCTATGTTTGTAAATAAATCTCAACAAATTGTATTTAGTTCTAATAGGAAAGAGGCTGAACTTGGAAACAAAAAAAGCAATAAGGTTGATGTGCAAGAAAACAAAGATATTTTTCTTTATGATGTAAAAACAAAAACCATTGAGCAAATAACTAATACTGAGACGGTTAATGAAGAATTTCCTGATTTAAAAAATAAAAATTTCACATTTATTTCTGATGAAAATGGAATTAAAAATTTATATGCTGCGAATATTGATTCTGCTATTAATTTCGTTGATACTACAACACATTACAGATATTTTTTAAATCAAACTCAGCTTACAAATTATCCTAACAATATTTTAGAATATAATCCCGACAAGTTTAGCAATTCAAACTCTATGTTGTATAAAAATAAAAATCGTTTTCAGTTATTATACAATGAAAATTTGCCAAATAATCCTCTAAAAACTGAAAAAACAGCATGGAGAAAGTATCACGAAAATCAGATGAAAAAGGTTGTTATTTCTGCAAAACAACAAGAAGTTCCTGAAACTGATAGTTTAAGTGAGCCATCTCAAGATTCAGATATTCATATTGTTGATATAAATAATTATGAGTTTGATGAGAAAGTGTTGAAAGCAAATAAAATTGAAAGTGAAGAGTTCGATAAAGATGGAAATGCAAAAGAACCACGAACATTAAAATATCATACTACTTTTTATACAAATTATTTGGTAAGTCAAATAGATTTTGGATTTTTAAGCAATTCGTATCAAACTTTTACGGGTTCAGCTTTTTATTTTAATCCAGGATTTAATATGATACTGAAACTTGCAACTTATGATTTGTTTGAAGATTATAGAATTACAGCAGGCTTTAGATTTGCTGGTAACTTTGATAGCAACGAATATTTATTAAGTTTTGAAAATCTTAAAAAACGCTGGAATAAACAATTGGTTTTACATAGACAAGCGCTGAATAATTATGCTTATGACTATTATTTTAAATCTTACACTCACGAAGCTTTTTATATTCTGCGTTATCCTTTATCGCAAGTAGATGCGTTTCAATTTACATTTAATTTGCGACAAAATCATTATTCATTATTGGCAATAGATTTTAATAGTTTGAAACAACCAGATTTTTATGATTATTGGGCAGGAGCAAAGGCTGAGTATATTTTTGATAATACAAAAGCACTTAGCACTAATATATTGTCTGGAACAAGATTTAAAGTGTTTGGCGAAACTTATGTTGAAATGCACAAAAGACTTACCGACCTTTTTGTTACTGGCTATGATTTTAGGTATTACAAACCAATTCATAAGAATTTTATATTTGCATTTAGAGTTGCAGGGTCGGCATCGTTTGGAACAGCAAAATTGATATATTATCTTGGAGGAATGGACAATTGGATTAATTTGTCGGCAAAAAATCCTACTTTTAATCAAGATATTAAAATTGACCCTGATGTAAATTACGTTTATCAAGCTGTAGCAACAAATTTGCGTGGTTTTAATCAAAACATTAGGAATGGAACAAATTTTACTGTTGTTAATGCAGAATTAAGATTGCCTGTGGTAGCTTATTTTTACAAAAAACCTTTGAATAATAATTTTCTTAAAGATTTTCAGGTTATTGCATTTTTTGACATAGGTTCTGCATGGAGTGGTTTGTCGCCATTTAGTGGAAATAATGCCTATGAAAATGATTATTACAATGATTATCCAGTGAGTGTGATTGTTTATAATAATAATTTCCCAATAGTTTCAGGATATGGATTTGGATTAAGGTCGAAATTGTTAGGATATTTTGTAAGAGCCGACTGGGCTTGGGGAATAAATGGAAACAAAATACAACCAAGAATGTTTTACCTATCATTAAGCACCGATTTTTAATAAAAAAACGAAAAATATTTCAAAAAAACCTTGCCATATGAAAAATAAAAAACAAAATAAATGAAAAATTTAAAAGATAAAATACAGAAATTAAACGAAAAATATTTTTCCAAAATTGTTGAATTTAGAAGGCATATACATCAATATCCTGAATTATCATTTAAGGAATTTGAAACTGCAAAATATATAAAAAGTATTTTAACAAAATATAATATTGAATTTGATGAATCTTTTGGCGAAAATGCTGTGATTGGAGTTGTTAAAGGCGATTTATCTGGAAATAATATTGCATTACGTGCAGATATGGACGCTTTGCCAATTGAGGAATTAGTGGATTCTGAGTTTAAATCTAAAGTTCCTGGGGTTATGCACGCTTGCGGACACGACGCACATGTGGCTTCACTGTTGGGGACAGCAATAATTTTGCAAGAATTAAGAAATTATATCAAAGGAAATATTATTTTAATTTTCCAACCAGCTGAAGAAAGAAATCCCGGTGGTGCTAAAATATTGATTGATAAAGGTTTATTGAAAAAATACAATATTACAAAAGTTTTAGGACAACATGTTTTGCCAGAATTAGAAGTTGGAAAATTTAATTTTGGTTCAAACTATGTAATGGCTACCTCTGACGAAATTTATATAAAATTTAGTGGAAAGGGCGGACATGCTGCTTTGCCACATAAGAGAAGCGATACAGTTTTGGCTTTAATTCATTTTATAAACGAAGTAAACGAGCTTAAAATCAAGTTAAAATCTGATATGCCAATTATTATTGCATTTGGAAAATTGTCTGCACAAGGCTCTATAAATGTTGTTCCAGAGGCTTCTTTTGCAGAAGGGACAATGCGAACTTTTGATGAAAAACTTAGAAATGAGATTAAAGCAAAACTTCAAGTAATTGCAGATAAACATGCTGATTATTATAGTTGTAAAGCTGATTTAGAAATTCGCCATGGTTATCCAGCGGTTTATAACGACCCAAAATTAAATTCTCAAATTATGGATTTAGCTAAAGATTTTTTGGGCGAAGAAAATGTTGGAGAATTAGAAATTAGAATGACTGCTGAAGATTTTGCTTTTTATAGTCATGAAGTGCCATCGGTTTTTTACAGAGCAGGAGTTGCAGGCAATGGAAAAGGTATAGCAGGTCAGCACACTTCTTATTTTGATATAGATGAAAATGTATTTTTAAAATCTTCAGCTTTAATGGCTTGGTTTGCTTTAAATATTCAATAAAATGCGAAAATTACCAATTGAAGAAATTGGCAGATTAAGTGCCGAAGAGTTTGCAAAAACAGAAAAACTACCTCTTATAGTGGTTTTAGATGATATTCGTTCACATCACAATACTGGAGCGATTTTTAGAACTATGGATGCTTTTGCAGGCGAGGCTGTTTATTTATGTGGAATTACAGGCACGCCACCTCATAGAGATATTCATAAAACTGCTTTAGGAGCTACAGAAACCGTAAATTGGAAATATTTTAATTCTGCTTTAGAGGCTGTTGAGCAATTAAGGCAAAAAAAATATAAAATTATAGCTTTAGAAATTGCCGAAGGAAGTCTTGATATTCAAGATTTGGAAATTTGTAAAACTGAAAAAACAGCTCTTGTGCTTGGCAATGAGGTTTATGGAGTTGACCAAAAAATTCTTGATATTTGTGATTTATGTATAGAAATTCCACAGTATGGAACTAAGCATTCGTTAAATGTATCGGTAAGTGGAGGCATTGCAATTTGGGAAATCTGTAAGCGTATGTTAGCTTAATTTTTTATTACAAAAACATTGTTCATAAGATTTTAATCTAAATTCGTTTATTTTTTGGTAAGATTTTACAATCTTTTTATCTTTGGGAAAAATTAAATTTAATTAATTATGAAGTTTGGCGTTTTAATATTTCCGGGTTCAAATTGTGACCACGATATGATTTATGTTTTAAGAGATATTTTAAATCAAGAAGTTGTTGAGTTGTGGCATAAAGATACAGATTTACAAGATTGTGATGCTATTGCAGTTCCAGGTGGTTTTACTTATGGAGATTATTTGCGTTCAGGGGCTTTGGCTCGTTTTTCGCCAATAATGAAAAAAGTTGTAGAGTTTGCACATAATGGAGGCTTAGTTTTTGGTGTTTGCAATGGTTTTCAAATTTTATGTGAAGCAGGTTTATTGCCAGGTACTTTATTGCATAATGAAAATCAAAAATTTATCTGCAAAAATCAATATATAAAAGTAGAAAACACCGATACAGCAATGACAATGTTTGTGGATAAGGACAAAGCATTAAAAATTCCTATTGCACATGGGCAAGGAAGATATTATGCACCGGATTCTACTTTACAAGAAATGCTTCAAAACGGACAAATAGTTTGGCGATATTGTGATGAAGACGGCAAGTTAAACCAAAAAGCTAATCCAAATGGCTCTGTAATGAACATTGCAGGAGTTTGTAATGTCGAAAAAAATGTATTTGGTATGATGCCACACCCCGAAAGAGCCGCCGACCCAGAATTAAAAAATACTCACGGACTAATTATCTTTAAATCTATGATTGAGTATTTTAATGAACAAAAAATGTTGGGGAAGAAGGAGATGAATTAGGGGGGGATTGATAGACATTTTTGGTTGAAAACTTGTTGATAATTATTTATGTGTTTTTATTTGGTTTTTATTAAAAAATGTTTGATATTTGGTTTGTGAATTAAATGAACAGTGTTAACTTTTGATACAATATTTTACAACTTCAACATACCTAAACTAACAATATGATTTTAGAAAAATTAAAGTCAATAAAAACTGAGGTTTCCACAATAGAGGATGTATTAAATTTTATTAGACTTATTAATAGGACACAAGCTCTAATTTTTAAACAATATGGGGATAAAAACTCTTACAACGAGCAATTGGAAGACATAAGGTTTCATAGTAGTTTAAAAGCCTTATTAGACACAAATAAGTGTAAATTAAAAGGACTTATTGACATTATAATAGATGATATTGAACTTTCTTATAAAAAAGAAGAACTTGTTATCAAACCATTAGTGGAAGAGGAGAAAATCAAAGAGCTTACAGATGAGATTAAAATCCTTAACAATAAAATATTCGTTGTTCATGGACACAATGAAATGATGAAGCAAAGCGTAGCGAGAGTTATTGAAAAACTGGGGTTGGAACCTATAATTTTACATGAGCAAGCAAATAAAGGCATGACTGTTATTGAAAAATTTCTTTCAAACTCAAATGTCGGCTTTGCTGTAATTCTTTTATCATCAGATGATGTAGGCTACTCTAAAAAAGAAGGAGCAACTAAAGCTAAAGACAGAGCAAGACAAAATGTGATATTTGAACTTGGTTTTTTTACAGCAAAATTAGGTAGAGAAAGAGTTATTGCATTAGTAGAAAATTTATCTACTTTTGAAATACCATCTGATATACATGGAGTAATTTACATCCCATTTGACGGGATAGACGGAACATGGAAATTTCTCGTAGCAAAAGAACTTTTAAATAATGGATATAAATTGGATGTTGCTAAAATAGTATAAGGGTGATATAATAAAACCCTCCAAAACTTTATTTGTTTTATATTTAGGAATGTTTTAAATTTGTTTCATAAATTATATAGCTTCCATTTAAAAGAAAGACACAATGAAAATAGCAAAGTTAATATTAGAATACATTTCAGTATTGATTTATCCAACATTAATACTAACAGTCAGTCTTTTCTTACGTAAAGAACTAAGAGAGTTATTAGGAGGAAAACTGACTGCAAAATATAAGAATTTGACGTTTACAATAGAAAAACAAAAAAAAGAACTGGAAGTTGCAGAAGGAAAAACTGAATTAGCTGTAAAATCAATTGAGAAAGCAAAAGAGGTAACGAGATTAGAAACCAAGAAATCTGATGCAGACTTACAAATAGAAGATTATTTACAAAACGCTATAAATCTTTTGAAAATAAATGGTAATGAATATCAGATAATTGAAATATTGCAAAAGACTGATGATAAAGGAATACATAAAGTTGACTTAATAAAAAAATTTACCGATCCGAGAATGGATATGCAAACTTTTCATCAATGTGAAAATGGCATTGAAGACGCAATTGATAGTCTGACTAAAAAAGATATTATAATTATGGACAAGGGACAAATTCAATTTGCCCATAAATTGTTTAAAAAAATATAATATAGATAAAATGGATACTTTAGAAAAAATCATTATTCCTATTATTCCTATTATTGGAATTTTAGTTTCAATATTTGTTGCATATTGGACTGCAAAAAAAGTTTATAAATCAGAAATTGACAATGGAAAAGTATTATTACTTGAAATAATAAAACGTTATGTAGTGAATCTCTATAATAATTTCGATAAACATGGAAAATTAAAAACATATCAACTTGCTAGAAACTATTATTTACATGAACTTGAAGCAATAAACTCTGATTTAAATGCACTTTATACAAATCCATTATTGATTAAGACTCTTAAGAAACATTCTAGTTTAACGTGAGTTCGACCTAAGCACAAATCATTTTCAGTCTTTCTTCATCAACTA
>DAONZU010000014.1:0-35653 GCA_035406965.1 Bacteroidales bacterium | reverse complement strand
ATTGCTGATTTTTTCAAAAAAAATAAATGTAATAGAAAAATATTAGGTCCTAATGTTGAAAAAATGAGAACAGACTCAATGTCTTACGCAAACAAGTTACCCGTTCCAGTAAATACAGAAATTGGGATAATTATTGGAGAATCAAAATGTAAAGCAGGATACAACTGGTTTATTGGCAAAAAAAATGACGGACTTTTAATTCCAGAAAGAGTTTATTTAGGAAACGAAAAAGATGTTGCAACTTTCAACAAAAGTCATCTTGGAGTTGTAAAAAGAAAAAAGCCAAGAAAAGCAGTTGTTAAATTTATGAAGTTTGGAGAATTTAAGACAATAAACTATACAGATACTATTTCCCCATAAATTTTTCTACATTTATAATAAATCTTTCGTGAATACCACTTCCTATTTCGCCATCTTCATCAAAAGCTTTAACAGAAAAGACTAATCGTTTTCTATCAATTTCTATTAGTTCTGATTTGCAAGAAACTTTTTTTCCAACAGCTGTTGCTTTTATATGAACGATATCCACTTTAGTACCTACTGTTCCATAACCTTCTGGCAAAAATTCCATAACAGATTTATAGCAAGTATTTTCCATTAAAGCAATCATAGCAGGAGTAGCAAAAACTTCGACCAATCCACTGCCATAGTTTGCTGCTGTATCTTCATATTTCACTATCTGCTCTTGATAAGCTTGTATTCCTATTTTTAAATTAAACTCCATAAAAAGACGATTTTGTTTGTACAAAAATAAAAAAAATTATGCTTTATGTTTGTTTTGAGCAATAATCTCATCTAACAAATTAATCAAACTTGGGTAAGATGCTATTTTAAATTTGCTTTTTAATTCATTAAAGTTTGCCCAGTCAAGTTCTATAATTCCTTCTTCTATCTGAGGTTTTAATTCATAGTTTTCCTTAAACTGCATGGCAAACCATTGTGTTTCTTTTAATGCAAATTTTCTTTTATGAGGATAAACGTGATAAGTATTTGGTAATTGAAAATCAAGTATTAAATCTTTTTCTAAAATACCACATTCTTCTGAAACTTCTCGTATAGCGGTTTGCTTAGTAGTCTCATTTTTCTCAACTTTTCCTTTAGGCAAATCTAAATAGCCCAACCTTCGAAAATATAAAATTTCATCATTTGAATTTTTCACTAAGCCTCCTGCTGCTAAGACAAAAACAAAAATTTTCTTCAATTTTTTCAATATCTTTTCTGGTTTTTTCCCATATATATTGATTTTATCAAAATTTTCACTCTCTAAAAAACTTATAATTTGTTTTTTTAGCTTCTTTTTTTTAAAATCATTTATTTTTATTGAATAAATGTTGTCAAACTCTTTTTCTGTAAGAATTACTATTTTATTTTTGTAAAAAATTTTAATCATAATTTTATGAACCAAATTGATAGACAAATTGCCAATAAACTTTTGCAAATTAAAGCAATAAAATTACAACCTACAAACCATTTTACATGGGCTTCTGGTTGGTTTTCGCCAATCTATTGCGATAACCGCAAAACTCTTTCTTTCCCAGAAGTTAGAACTTTTATTAAAGAAGCTTTCGTAAAAACAATTAATGAAAATTTTAAAGATTTTGATGTGATTGCAGGAGTAGCAACAGGAGCTATTGCTCAGGGAGCTTTAGTAGCAGAGGCAATGAACAAACCTTTTGTTTATGTTCGTTCACAAGCTAAAGAACATGGCATGGGAAATCAAATAGAAGGACAACTTGACAAAAACAAAAAAGTCGTAGTAATAGAAGATTTAATTTCTACAGGAGGAAGTAGTTTAAGTGCAGTAAAAGCGATTCGCGAAGCAAATTGCGAAGTTGTTGGAATGCTTGCAATATTTACTTACAATTTTCAAAAAGCCATTGATAATTTTGAAAAAGAGAATGTAAAACTAATTACATTAAGTAATTACGATGTTTTAATTGAAGAAGCTATTGCAATGGGTTATGTTTCAAATTCTGACTTAAATTTATTAAAAGAGTGGCGATTTGACCCTGAAAATTGGAAGAAAAACAAAGATTAAAATGAAAGAATTAGAAATTATTAGCAAAACAGGTAAGATTAATAATTCTGCTGAAAGAATTTTTTATTTCTTTGATGATTTTAGAAATATTACAAAATTAATTCCACCAGAAGCTAAAGCAGAAGTTGAAAACTGGCATGCAGAAAAAGATTGGTGTTCTTTTGTTATTAAAGGACAAAGCATACAATTAAATATTGTTGAGAGAGAAAAGTTTAAAACAATAAAAATTACTGGAGATGACAAATCGCCTTATGTATTTAATTTTTGGATTCAATTAGCACAGCTTTCGGCTTATGAAACTGCTGTAAGGCTTGTTTTGCGAGCAAAGCTAAATTTATTTATGCGACAAGCTGTAAAAAAACCTATGCAAAAAGGATTAGATCAAATTATTGATTATATGAAAATGATACCATACTAAAATATCCCTCTTTAAATCATAAAAAAAGCTGTCGGATTGACAGCTTTTTTAATTTTATTTTACTAACAAGATTTCTCCTTGTTTTTTATGCACTACGCCATACCAATCTTTAAACTCAGCATACCAATAATAAACACCGTTTGCTAAAGTTTTATCTCCTTTATTTTTATTTCCTTTAAAAGTACCGTCCCATGCGCCTTCAGAACAAGACTCACAACCTACTTTAGGGTCAAATTTATCTGTTTCAAAAATAATTATTCCCCATCTATCATAAATTTTTAAGTAGAAATCGTTTTTATCAATACCATTACCACAAGGTCTTGCACAGTCATTAAGTCCATCTCCATTAGGAGTAAACGAAGTTGGCATATAAAATGAGAATTCATTTCTAACACTAACAATTCTAACAGTAGTATCGGTACAACTTCTATCTGTTTCAGCAACGAGCATTACTTCAAAATCTCCGATATCTTTATATTTATGGCGTGGACTTACAAAAAGAGAACTGTCTCCATCTCCAAAGAACCAATAATAATTAGAAGCATCAGAAGAATAGTTTATAAATTCAATTTCTGCATTTATGAAAGACACAATTTTTGGTGAAGCTTCAAAATTAGCTGTAGGTCCTTGATACACTGTTATTAAGTCTTCTATTTCACGTTTAAATTTGCAACCAAAGAAATCTCTTACTTCAAGACTTACGGTATAAACTCCAGGTTCTTTATAAATATGAACAGGATTTTTCTCTGTTGAATATTTTTTATCCCCAAAATTCCACAAATATGTTTGTCCAAAATTTGGAGTGCTTTCAGTAAAATGAGCAGCAAACGGTGGACAACCACTAACTTTTTCAACAGTAAATAAATTTCCTGGTTTTGGTCTAGCATGTATTAAAATGGAGTCTATAACTGTAGGTGTTCCGCACATATCTGCAAGTGTGATATAATACATTGTTGTTGTGTCTGGATAAACTGTAAAAGGAGAAGGGACAACACTTCCATCTTGTAAAGTCATTAAATATGGTCCTCCATTACCACCTTCTACATCAACATGAACTATTGCTGGGTCGCCAGGACAAACAGTATCATTACTGGTTATAATAGAATTAATTTTTAAATCAGGATTAACATAAACTGTTGTGCTAACTGGGCTGCTTTTGCAACCTTGAGAGTCTGTAACCACTAAAGTATAAGTAGTTGTTGTTTCGGGACTTACAGTATATAAATTAGAGTTCCAAACGCTACCATCACTTCCTTCCCATCTAAAATCATAATATGGAGTTCCTCCAGTAGCTTGATTACTAAGTGTTATTGATTGAGTTTTACAAATTCTTGCATTGCTCATTGGTAAAACTATAATTTTTGAAGGTTGAGTAATTTCAAAACTTGATAAAATTCTACAACCATGGTCATCTACGACTGTTACAGTATAAGTTCCTGCTGTAGTTGTAAGAGTTTCTGTATTATGTCCATTGGGCCAGAGGTATGTATAAGGAGTAGTGCCTCCACCTTGGATTAAAATAGTGGCTTCTCCATCATCATAACCATAACAAGTCGCAGGTTTTGTTGATGTAGAGTAAGTTATTGGATTAGGTTGTTCAATAATAAAATGATTTGACACACTACAACCAATAAGGTCAGAAATTGTAACAGTATAAAGTCCTGCACATAAACCTGAATAAATATGATTATCCGAACCCCAAGAGTAATGTAATGGTGCTAATCCTCCTTGCATAACAATTTCAGCACGTCCATCACAAGATTCATAGCATCTATTATGTTGAATTAGCATAGTATCAATAATCATTTTTGGACTTACTGTAACTTTAATTGAAGCTAGATTGCTTTCACAACCGTGATCATCTACAACATAAACTTCATATATTCGTGTTGTGTCTGGAGTAACGATATAAGATGCCGGTCCTACAGTAAAACTAGAATCTTGAGAATATCTCCACATATAAGTATATGGAACTGTTCCCCCCATACCGCTAGCTTGAAGTACTGTTTGACTTCCTTCACAAATAGCTACATCTGGAGAAACTGTTACCAATAATTCTGCTGGCTGAGTTATTGTTACACATTCTGCAACAGAACAACCATTTGCATCTGTAACAGTTACACAATAATCTTGTGCTGGTATATCTGTTCTATTCGCAGTACCATAACCAATATCAGACCATAAATAAGTTAAGTCGCCAGTACCTCCTGAAGCATCAACAGAAATATTTCCATCATTAGTTTGATAACAAGTTAAGTGATTATAAGTTATGTCATTTATTACAAGCTCTGTAGGTTGGTCTATAAAAAAGGTTTGACCACTTGTACAACCGTTATTATCAGTAACTGTTATACCATATTCTCCTGTACATAAATTTGATAACACAGGACCTTGTGAACCCCAAGAATACTGATAAGGTTCTGTACCTCCAGTAGGAAATACTTCTGCTCTACCTCTGCATGAAGTATAACATGGATCATCATCAATCTCTAAAGTATGTTCCAAAAGTACAGGATTAAAAATATTTACCAAAGTATCTTGCGAAGAGCAACCATTTTCAGAAACATTTAATCTTAGAGTATGCATTCCTGGTTCTGTCCAATAAATAGAATAAGGTCCTATTCCACTTCCACTCACAACTGTTGCACCATCGAAATCCCAATTAAATGTAGCTGTTGCCGACATGTTTCCAACATAAGTTATAGTTGTTTGATCTTCATTACACATTATTGGATTATGAGTAAAGGTAGTTGTTGGAATGGGCCAAAACTCGACAGTAATATTATCTTTATCAACACAACTAGGCGAACTCAAATATTGTTCTGTCCATTCAAACACATACACTCCCCACTCGCTAACTGTTACTGTTGCATGAGGAGAGTTTTGATTTGCCCAAGTTGCTGTTCCAGGTCCACTAAGCATTTCCCAGCTTCCTGTATTTCCTGCTGCAATACTCGCATTAAAAGTATATGTATTTGTACAAACAGCATCATCAGGTCCTGCATCAGTGTCGGGTAAAATACAACAAGAAGGATCATCTATAGACAAAACCTCTGCAATTGCAGGAATACAATACGAACAACCAAAATCATCAGTTACGCAAAAATCATATATTTGTGTGCCTGATTCTGTTGGAAATGCTGTCGCAGTTCCACCAGAATTTGCTCCTAAGCCATTACCCGACCACGACATACCTGTAGGAGCATAAGTATGAGAATATGACCATAAGTATGAAGGAGTTACAGCTTGATTAAAGCCAATATCAACAGAAAACAAAGTTCCATCATCAGAGCCCCAGTCATCAATAATTACAACACACCACTCACCATTTATAGGACAACCTATTAAATCTGCGAAATTACCTGTTGGTAAATAATCACCAGGAGGAACAGAGCCTGAATTACCTTGGCACCATGCTGTATGCGATTGTGTTGCATTCATGGTCCAGCAATAATCCCAACCAGTACCTGGCACACAGTTATCTGAATGGTTTGGAGATCCAAAATACTCACCTGAACAAGGGTTGGAAGTACTATAATAATTTATCTCTGCCTGTTGTCCATTTGGACATTCAATATATATCCAAACGTCAGCCACCCAAGAGTGTTCAATATTTAAACAAATATGTTCTAAGTCATTAAGTGAAGTAATGGTTTGTCCAGGTTGAAAAGCATTAATATTCCAACAAAATGACTGCACAACTCCCTGATCATCTGTAATACATTCTTGAACTATTTGTTCGTCAGCAATAACAATTTCCCAAGAATTTGTGGTTACATGTCCGGATAACTCAATTGCTTCGCCTATACATCCACCCACTGCCGGGTCAACAGAAAGATTTGGTGGAATTGAAACTCTAACTCTAATTTGCTCTAAATAACTGACTAGACAACCATTAGCATCTTTGCCCACCAATCCGAGAAAATAACCTCCTGATTCATTAAAAGTATGAGTAAAAGTAGTCATGCCTACACCATTTGCCTCAATAGGAGGACCTGAGGAACTTAATGTCCAATACCAATCAGTAGTAGCATCAGATTGAGTATAGTTAACATTATTATTCGGATATGTTCCTGCTGCGGTAAATGTAACAGTCTCTCCAAGACAAACATTAATCCATAATGAATCTAAAGGTTGAGAAAATGGGATACTTGTATTAACAACGTTTACCTCAAAATCTTGACAAGGGGGCAGGCAAGAAATTACTGCAGCAAAACCTGCATAAGTACTACTACCATCGGTTTGCATATGCAATGTTAAACAAGATCCTGAAGATGTAATAGTTTGATTCAATAATGTTTGATTACCTGCATTAGTAACTAAAGCGGGACTTGTAGTATTAGGTCCATCGTATATTGATAATTTATCCCAAGTTGGAGATTCAAAACTAAACTGAGTAAAGTTTAAAACTAAAAAATTTCCATCCTCAGAACATATAGTTATTGTATAATTTTCACTATTTGAGTAATTTCCATTTGGTCCACCCGAATCATACAAAGTACCTTCACAAGTAGTAATAGTTCCACCTTGGCTAATTAAATATTGCTGTCCAAAGCTAGTTGCACCTATAAGCAAAAATATGCTTATAATAAATATTTTCAAACTATTGATTTTCATTTTTATATTGATTATAGTTTTTAGTTAGTTTTTTTTGAGAATAAAAAGCGATAACATATCCAGTATTACCAATTCTATAAGCAGATTCCTTGTTATAAAAAATCTCATAAGAACTTAAGAGTGGATTAAAACTTTCTTCGTCAATTGCTAATATTTTATTTTTCTTCTCCTTAGTTTCCTTATCAATTTCATATAAATAAGGCAAGGTTTCAGCCTTTTCTAATCCCACAAACGCAACGAAATAAGAATTATCTAAGAACCAATTAAAATATTCAATTTCATTTTCTAGATTTGCGTCCAAATATTCTTGAGAATATACGTCTAATAATCGTGGGTCGGGAGTAATTGTTTGCGCTTTACATAAGCCAAAACACACTACTACAAAACTTATTAATATTATTTTTTTCATAGATTTAATTTCTTTTTTACATAAACGAAAAACATTTATATTGGTTGCTAAAAATATAAAAAATAAAAACAACTTACAGTTCAGATATAAAAAAAGTGCAAATTAATTGCACTTTTTTTATATTTGAAATAATTATTAAATATCTTTCCTTGCAGAGTAGTTAATTTTAAGAGCTGAAGCTTTTCTTAATTCTTGTTTAATATCAGTTACTATACCCATTTTAGTATCTTGATGCACCTTTAAAGATGTTGTCATAAAAGGTCTTTCTGCTTCATCTCTCATTTCGCGTTCTGCTAGAATATATTCGTAAATATCTGATAATTCGGCAAATGATGAATTTAATTGGATTCTAGGTTCTGTTCCATACATTCCAACATATTCTTTTAAAGGTTTTCCTACGTATATGTAGCTTACTAATGATTTTTTTTCTAATTTTTTAATTTCTGTAGCTTTTGGTAAGTCGCTAGATTTTAATTCTACTCGCAATTCAACTTCTCTCATTGTTGTTGTTGCCATAAAGAAGAAAAGAATCATAAAAACTACGTCTGGCAAAGAAGATGTATTTATTGCTCCTACTTTTCTTTTTGTTTTACCACCAAATTTTGACATAATTATTTTCCTCCAATATTTTTAGGTTCAGCTTCTGAAATTCTTTGCGGAACAATTTTTCTAACTGCTTCTTTTTGGTCATCATTTAAGTCATCAAAGGTTTTTTTGCCAAAATATTCATAAGCTGCTTCATTACGCAATTCGTTAACTGCAGCAACCAATTCATTTTGAACCATAATATAAGTTCCATAAGATGTTCCTCTATCGTTCTGCAAAGAAATAACGCCTTTACCTACATCAACTCTTTTATTTATTTGATCGATATAAACAGATTCTAACTCAGGCATAGATGGGTCATCAGGATTTGATTTTACAAATTCTTTTGTCAACTCTCTAAGGTCTTCTATTCTTTTTTCTTTTCCATTAACAAGAAGCCTGTTTTCTGAGTTGATAAGTACAATAAAAATATTTCTTTTATTAATATCAACTTCTGTTATATCAGATTTTTCGGGGATAGGCGGTAGTTGACGAGCAATACCTGTATCCACGTCCATTGTTGTTGTTAATAACCAGTAAATAAGCAACAAGAAAGCAATATCTGCCAATGATCCTGAGTTTACTTCTGGTGTTTCTCTTTTCGCCATAATTTATTAATTATTTTATGCGTTAGTATTATTTCCAAAGTTTAGCAATTTCGCTATATATAGCAGCAAAAATTGTTAATCCTAAAGTTATATATAAAACATATAAACCAGTGTCTATAAGTTTACAAGTTTTGCCAGTTATTTCCATTTTATCTGAACCCAAGAAGAATGGTATTTCGCTTGAGGCTAGTGCAAAATAAGACAATAGAATCACTCCCACTATTACTGCAAGTGTTATTAAAATAACAGGAGCTTTTGATCTGTCGTCAATTATTACACGTACGACCTGCCAAAGTAATGAACCTACGAGGAAAAGAGCAGCTAAACCAAATAAAACTATAGCAAAATATAAAATAGTTGCTCCCCAACCTATACCTATTTCTTGCATTTTAAAGGCTTTCAAATCAGTTGGTAAATCTGCTGTTTCTGCAATTTGAGTTTCTAAACTACCTAGGTCAAAAATAAAAAAATGGAGTGTAAACAAAGCTACTAATACTAATAATGTATATCCAAATATTTTTATTATTTTTTCTAACATATTACTTTTTTTAAAAAATTATTTTTGTTTTGCTTCATATTCTACTAGAATGTCTATTAATGAAATAGAAGCATCTTCCATACTATTTACTATTCCTTCAATTTTTCCTAAAATATAATTATAGAAAATCTGCAAAATCATAGCAACAATAAGACCAGCTACAGTAGTAATAAGAGCAACTTTCATACCTCCTGCTACTAGAGAAGGGTTAATATCGCCTGCTATTTGGATTTCGTCGAAAGCCATAATCATACCAACAACTGTTCCCAAGAACCCTAACATAGGTGCGATAGCAATAAATAAAGAAATCCAAGTAAGATTTTTTTCTAACAGCCCCATTTGCACACCACCATAAGATATAATTGATTTTTCAACAATTTCTATTCCACCTTCATGTCTATCTAAACCTTGATAAAAAATACTTGCAACAGGACCGCGTGTATTTCGGCAAACTTCTTTAGCTGCTTCTATTCCACCTTCATTTAAAGCTTCTTCTACTTTAAGTAAAAGTTTTTTAGTATTTGTTGTGGCAAAGTTTAAATATATAATACGTTCGAATGCTAAGGCTAAACCCAAAATCAAACAAATTATAAGTGGTGCCATCCACATTGGTCCACCCTCAATAAACTTAACTTTCAATTGTTGGTGCATTGGAATGTCTCCGCCTGGAGTCTCAGCAACTTCACCTTCATCAACAACTGCTTCTTCTGCAACAGTTTCTTCTGCAACAGTTTCTTCAACTTGTTCTGTAGTGTTTTCATCAGTTTTTGCCTCGTCTTGTGCATAAATTAAAGATGAACCCGCAAATGTTAGCATTCCTGCTAAAGTTAATAATGCAATTAGTTTTTTCATGACTATTTTTTGTTTAAATTTTACTTTTATTTTATTTTTAATTCAATTATTTCAAATTTTAATGTAGCGGAGAGAGTGGGATTCGAACCCACGAGACGGTTTCACGCCGCCTACACACTTTCCAGGCGTGCGCCTTCGACCAACTCGGCCATCTCTCCATTTTGACGTTTCAAAATGTGTCGCAAAATAATAAATTAATTTAGCTTAAAAAAATTTTTTTTAATTAATTTAAAAAAAAACGTATTTTTTTTAAATATACCTATTTATATATATGAAAATTTAATTTTTATTAAAATCTAAAAAGAGTTTCTGCATTTTTAGTTGTAGTACTCGCAACTTTTTCAAAATCCATATTTTTAATTTTTGAAATAAGTTTAACAACTTCAATCATAAAAGCAGGTTCGTTGCGTTTACCTCTATGCGGAACAGGACTTAAATAAGGAGAGTCTGTTTCTGTTAATATAAAATCCAAGTTTATATTTTCAACAACTTCAAGCATGTTGTTTTTTTTATATGTTAAAATACCGCCTATTCCTAAATAAAAGCCAAAATCAATTATTTGCTTGGCTTCTTGAGAATTACCTGGAAAACAATGAAAAACTCCTTTAAGTCCTTTTGGTAAATAAATCTTTAAAATATCTAAAACCTCTTTTAAGGAATTTCTACTATGAATAATCACAGGCAAATTGTTTTCGCATGCATAATTAAGTTGAAAATCAAATGCTTTTTGTTGTTCTTTAAAAAAAGTTTTATCCCAATACAAATCTATTCCTATTTCGCCTATACCTATTATATAATTAATATAAATAGAGTTTTTAAAAATTTGCGACAATTCCTCTTCATAATTTTCTTTAACAGAGCATGGATGCAAACCTATTGTTGTGGAAAATAAAGTAGTGTCAGAATTATAAAGAGTAAACATTGGGTTAAGACTTTCTGAATCAATATTTGGGAGAATTATTTTTGAAATACCTTGAGTTTTTGCTCTATTAATAGTTTCATTAATATCTTGTTCAAAATCTGGTAAATATAAATGGCAATGCGTATCAATTAACATGTTTATTTTATTTTTAAAGAAAATAGTTTCCCTGGTAAAGCTCTAACAATATTTTTAAATTCTAATTCTAATAAACAAAGACTCAAAATATTATTATCCATATTGGTTTGTCTTAGCAAATTATCTATATCAAGATATTCGTGTTTTTTTAAAATATTTACAACTTTAGTTTCATTTTCATTCAAATCCGAGATTAAATCTAGTTTTTGTTGCAAGATAGACGGTTTGCCGTCAGACCAATTCATAATATATTCCAAATCTTCTATTGATTCAATAAGATTGGCTCTGTTTGTTTTAATTAATTTATTACAGCCTTGACTATAAGATGAATTAATGCTTCCTGGCAAAGCAAACACGTCTCGATTATAATGATTTGCAATATTTGCTGTTATCATAGAACCACCTCTTTCGCCTGACTCAACAACAATAAGAGCATCGCAAAGTCCTGCAACAATTCTATTTCTTTTTGCAAAATGTGCAGGATCTATTTTACAACCATGAGGATAATCGCTTAAAATACAGCCGTCTTGTTCTAAGATTTTTTTTGCTACAGTTTTATGCTGAGCTGGATAAATAAACTCTAAACTATGACCTAAAACAGCCCAAGTTCTTAAACCATAGTCTAATGCAAACTTATGAGCAGCGACATCAATACCATAAGCTAAACCACTAACAATAACAGCATCAGGATATTTGCTTGAAACGGCAGATATTAAATTTTCGACAAAATCAATACCATAATTAGTTGCTTTTCGTGTGCCTACAATACTAATTATTTTTTCTGCATTAAAATCCGATAATCCTTTGTAATACAAAACCATCGGGGCATCTTCACACTCTTTTAATCGAAAAGGGTAATTTTTATCTCCAAAACAAACAAAATCAATTTCATTAGAATAAATATATTCTAATTCTTCTTGTGCCAACTGCAAAGCTTTTTCAAAACTTGCATAAAGAGTTTTTGCAGTAATTTCTCCGATACCAGAAATAGAACTTAATTCTTTTATTTTTGCATTAAATATTTCTTCTGTACTAGAAAAATATGATATTAATTTTTTAGCATTTATATCTCCAATGCCGTCTAAAAAAGATATGGCTAAATCGTATATTCGCGAATCAGTCAAAATTAGATTTGTTTTTTAATCATTAAAAAGTTAAGAAATATTTAAATCTTCTTTTAATCTTTTTATTTCTTCTTTATTTAAAATAGAAATATTTATTTTGGGATATTTTGCAACGCCTTGAGGTGTTTTGGAATACAATATTAAATTTTTACGCATTCCTAAAGCTGATTTTACAATTTCGGCTTTTACAAAATCTTTTTTTTGGAATTCAATAGAAAATTTTCCTGAAGACAAAGGTTGTAATGAAGTATAACGTATAATTAATTTTGGACCATCACTACTATACCAAATATAGTTGTAATTTTTAAAGAAAACAAAAATCACCCACACAACAAACACAATTGACAAACAAAGTTCAAATAAATGACTTTTTGACCATTCCAAAACTAAACTCATCACCAAAACTGCAGCGTAAACCAAAAAAGACAGCATAATTATTAATTTTAGGCGAGCAGAAATTTCTTTTTTATCGATTACCATAATAAAATTTATAAAATTTGTACAAAATTAAGGTATTTTTAATTATTTTTGAGTTTTATTCCACTTACTTTTTAACAATTTTTAAAAATATTTCATTTTTAACCCAAAATTTATTAACAAAAAGGTAGTTTTTTTTAAACATTTTACTATTTTTGTAACGTTTTTATGATTTTTTTAAAGTTTTTATGATTTTTTTGAAAAAAAATAGGTTTATTTGAAAAATATTTCATTTATTTGTAATTAAATTAAAAATTATTACTTTTGTAAAATTGATAAGTAAGCAATATACATTATGGATGCAAAAAAATATTTAAGTTTAGTGTTGTTAGGAATGATAATAATTCTTCCTCTGTTCACTACTAGTTGCTTTAAAAAAGGCGACGAAGATCCTTTTTTCTCGATTTACACTAGAAAAGCTAGAGTTACAGGACGCTGGACTTTAAGCAATTACGAGTCCACTATTAAAAGGACTTATCAAAACAGACCAGACCAAACACTTACAGTAACAAAAATTGATGGCGAGGATTGGAGCCGAAACATTAAGATATTAGGCACTGATAGTGTTGTTGATATTAAAGGTAAAATAGTTACAGGAAGAAATACTATACAATATTATAGTGATGGTCGTTTTACTGAAATATTAGAATATGAATATAAGATCATAGAAGCTGACGATGATAGCGAAACTATAACTATTTATAAAGTTCAAGATGAACTCAGCGGAACATGGAACTTCTTAGCTAACATTGATGATTATAAAAATAAAGAAAGACTTTCTTTAGTAATAGAACAAAACAAATCAAAAACATTCGTGTATTTATTACAACTTAGTGAAGATGATGAATCTACTCCTATTCCACAACTAATAAGTACTGTTAGCTCATCTAGAAAATATGCTAATGGTGAATCAAGTACTATTTGGACATTAAGAATGTTGAAAAACAAACAAATAATACAAGACCAACTTGTTGACAGATTTGTTGTTGAAACTACTAACGGAGTAGGTGATGTATATACTGAAGTAGGTTCTGTTACAAGAACTTTAAAGGCTGAATCTACAAAAGCAGAAACTTCACCAACACAATAATAAAATAATAAACACATTTATAAAACTAAAAAAGGTCAAGCTAATAGTTTGACCTTTTTTGTTTTAGTGGTGCTTCATAACATTTGTTTTGAAACAGCCTCTATTTTGTTTTACACATTAATTTTTACAAATTTGGACTAATACATAAAATTGGAATTTTAGACTTGTTGATTAACTTAGTTGCCATACTTCCAACAAAAAACTTCTGAATTTTTGTTTCTTGACGTGTCATTATAACTGTTAAATCTGCATCAATATCATCTGCATAATCATTTATTGCATTAGCCATAATTTCAATATCGTTTGAAGTTTTTAATAAATTTGTTTTTGTTGGAATATTTAATTTTTCGAAAATAGAACTTACATAATCTAATTGATCGTTTAGTTTTGTTAGTTCTGTTTCATTTGTAAAGTTAGTCGCCGAAACAATATGCACTTCAGAATTGTAAATTTTTGCTAATTTTATTGTATGATCAACTTTTTGTTTAGTTTCTTTAGTTAAGTCTAAAGGTAAAACGATTTTTTCACAACCTTGTTTTTTAAAATTTCTGAGAAAAATAATAATTGGACACTCTACACTATTTATTAACTTTAAAGTTAGTGAAGAAACTACTCCTTTCGAAACATCTGAACCTAAAAATATATATGAAGGTTTAATTTCTTTTTCTAACATTAAAATTTGTTGAAGTACTTTACCAACTTCTATTCTAGTTTGTGCCTTTTTCCCAGTTTTTTTAAAATATTTTTCTGATAAAACAGATAATTCTTCCTGAACTCTGTCAATATTAGAACTATTGTTATTTATCATCTTAAGACTTGGTATTACGTGAAAAAGAATTATATCTGCATCTGTCTTTAAAGAAAACAAAACACTTTGTTCAAATGCAATTTCTGTTTCACTAGTAAAGTTTGTGGGAACAAGTATCAGTTTTTTATTCATAGTTCATATTATTTTTTTGAAATATTAAATTTTTTGCTTAGTTTTACAAAGATAAACTAATTTTTAAAAACAATGAAACCAATAGCAGAATCTGAACTTATTATTAATAAAGATGGAAGCATTTTTCATCTACATTTAAAACCCGAACAATTAGCTGATACCGTTTTACTTGTTGGCGACCCAGGAAGAGTAGCAACAATTTCGGATATGTTTGATAAAATAGAACATAAAGTACAAAACAGAGAATTTGTTACTCACACTGGTACATATAAAGGCAAAAGATTTACCGCCCTAGCAACAGGAATTGGGACAGATAATATTGATATTGTATTAAACGAACTTGATGCTTTAGTAAACATTGATTTAAAAACAAGACTTCCAAAAGCTGAACACAAAACATTAAACCTCATCAGAATAGGAACTTCGGGAGGCTTGCAAGAAGACCTAGATGTAGATAGTTTTTTAATGACAGAAACCGCAATTGGCTTTGATGGCTTATTAAATTTTTACAAAAAGCGTAACTCTGTATGCAAACTCGATATAGAAAAAGAATTTAAAAAACATTTAAACTGGAATCCTCTACTAACAAGCCCATATTTTGTTGACGGCTCTAAAGAATTGTTAGAAAAACTTGGAGACGGCATAAGAAAAGGAATGACTATTTCTGCTCCAGGATTTTACGGACCACAAGCTAGAGTAATTAGACTTGACATTCAAGACCCAGACATAAACGATAAAATTCGTTCTTTCTCTTACGACAATAAAAAAATCACAAATTACGAAATGGAAAGCTCTGCATTATTTGGCTTGTCTGCATTGCTAGGACATAAAGCTGCAACAATTTGTGTAATTATTGCAAACCGTTATGCCGGAAAATATAGTAAAGATTATAAACCTGCTGTAAAAAAATTAATAGAAACCGTTTTAAACAGACTAGTTTAAAATTAAAGTTTTTCTAAAACTATTTTTAAAGAATCTCGCCATTCGGGAACATCTATTTTATAGGTTGAAATAATTTTTTCCTTATCTAAAACACTATATTTTGGACGTTTAACTTTTGAAGGGAATTCTTCGCTGGTAACAGGATTTACTTTAATATTAATATTTTTAATTTTAAAAATTTCTTTAGCAAACTCAAACCAAGTGCATTTTCCTATATTTGAAAAATGATAAATTCCTGATTCCCAATAATTTTTCTCAAAATATTGCATAGAAATTTGCAAAACTGCATGTGCCAAATCTCCTGCATAAGTTGGACTACCGACTTGATCATTAACAACAGACAATTCTGTTCTGCTTTGTGCTAAGTTCAACATTGTTTTCACAAAATTATGACCATATTCGCTGTAAAGCCACGCAGTTCTGATTATAATGGCATCTTGTAAATTTTTTAAAACTAAATTTTCTCCTTCTAATTTCGTGGTACCATAAACTGATTGTGGCGAGGTAGAATCACTTTCTAAGTATGGATTTTCACGCTCTTTACCATCAAAAACATAGTCGGTAGAAATATGAATAAATTTAGAATTGTAAACATTACAAGCTTTTGCTAAATTTTCTGGACCTAAGGCATTAATTTTAAAAGCATTTTCATAATCATCTTCTGCTTTATCCACTGCTGTATAAGCTGCACAATTAATTACTATGTCTGGTTTTTCAATTTTAAAAAAATCAAGAACAGAATTAAGATTTGTAATGTCTAGCTCATCTAAATCTGTGAAAGTAAAACTAAAGTTCTGATAATCAACTGATAAATCTTTGATTTTTGAACCTAATTGTCCTTTTGAGCCTGTAATAAGTATTTTCATTTTAAAAATTATATTCAGCGGTTTTAAAACAAGGAGCAGCCATATCCTTGTTTGAAATAATCATTTTATCGAAAGGAACTTGCCAATCAATATTTAAAAAATTATCATTATAGGAAATTGCTCTTTCATGTTCTGGACTATAATATTCATCGCACATATATGAAAAAATTGCAAAATCCGACAATACCGAAAAACCATGAGCAAATCCTTTTGGAATAAAAAATTGCTTTTTATTTTCTTCTGATAAAATTACGGAATAATATTTTCCAAAAGAAGGAGAATTTTTGCGTAAATCAACAGCAACATCTAAAACTTTTCCTAAAATTACTCTAACCAATTTTGCTTGAGAATAAGGAGCAAGTTGGTAGTGCAAACCTCTAACAACACCAAAAGAAGATTTTGATTCATTTTGTTGAACAGGCTTAAAATCCAAATTATTTTCTAAAAAAACTTTATTGTTCCAAGATTCCAAAAAATATCCTCTTGAATCAGTAAAAACTTTTGGTTCAAGCACTAAAAGTCCTTCAATATTGGTTTTTACAATTTTCATAATATATCTTCATTTAAAATCCTTTTTAAATATTGCCCATATTGGCTTTTGCTAAGTGGTTCAATTAATTTTTCTAACTGTTTTTTATCAATAAATCCACGACGGTAAGCAATTTCTTCAATACAAGAAACTTTCAATCCTTGACGAGCTTCGAGAGTTTCCATAAAATTAGATGCTTGCAACAAACTTTCTGGAGTTCCTGTATCTAGCCAAGCAAAACCACGACCTAAAAGTTTAATTTTTAATCTATCTTCGGTAAGAAAAACATTATTCAAATCTGTAATTTCGTATTCGCCTCGTTTAGAAGGTTTTAAACTTTTAGCTTTTTCAACCACATCATTAGAATAAAAATATAATCCTGTAACAGCATAATGAGATTTTGGATTTTGTGGTTTTTCTTCTATGGAAATTACTTTACCATCTTTGTCAAACTCTGCAACTCCATATCTTTGAGGATCGTTTACATAATATCCAAAAATCAATGCTCCATCTTCAAGTTTTGACGACTCTAACAAAATACTACCAAAACCTTGACCATAGAAGATATTATCCCCAAGTACTAAACAAACACTATCATCACCAATAAATTCTTCTCCAAGCACAAAAGCCTGAGCTAGTCCGTCTGGCGAAGGTTGAATTTTATAAGAAATTTTCATTCCTAATTGCGAGCCATCTCCAAATAAACGTTCATAAGAGCCAATATCTGTTGGTGTAGAAATTATTAAAACTTCTTTAATTCCTGCAAGCATCAAAGTTGAAAGAGGATAATAAATCATTGGCTTGTCGTAAACCGGGATTATTTGCTTTGATATGCTTATTGTCATTGGGTGCAAACGAGTTCCGGCACCTCCGGCTAAAATTATTCCTTTCATAATTTAATAGTTTTTTTAAAATATTCAATAGTTTTTACTAATCCTTGTTCTAAATCAATTTTTGGTCCCCAATTATTCAAATGTTTTTTTGCTAAACTAATATCAGGTTGCCTTTGTATTGGGTCGTCTTCGGGTAGTGGATAAAATTCTAATTTACTTTTTGAACCAGTAAGTTTTAAAATTTTTTGAGCTAATTCTATCATTGTAAACTCTCCTGGATTGCCAATATTAATAGGTCCTGTAATTTCGTCTTTAGTATTCATCATACGAATCATAGCTTCAATTAAATCATCAACATGTTGAAAAGAGCGAGTTTGAGTTCCATCTCCATAAATTGTTATTGGTTTGTTTGTAAGTGCTTGAACAATAAAATTAGACACAACCCTTCCATCATTAGGGAGCATTCTTGGACCATAAGTATTAAAAATTCTTACTATTTTAATTTTTACATCATTTTGTTTATGATAATTTACAAACAATGATTCTGCACAACGTTTTCCCTCATCATAACAGGATCTTGAGCCTATAGGATTAACATTTCCCCAATAAGTTTCTGGTTGTGGATGAATTTCAGGATCTCCATAAACCTCAGAAGTCGAAGCTTGCAAAATTTTCGCTTTTATTCGCTTTGCCAAACCCAACATATTTATAGAACCCATTACTGAGGTTTTAATAGTTTTTATTGGATTATATTGATAATGAATAGGCGAAGCAGGACAAGCTAAATTATAAATCTCATCAACTTCAATAAAAAATGGCATGGTGATATCATGACGAATAAGCTCAAAGTATGGATTGTCTAATAAATGTATCACGTTTGCCTTAGAGCCAGTAAAGTAATTATCCAAACAAACAACTTCGTTTCCTTCGTTCAATAATCTTTCGCACAAATGCGAACCAATAAAACCGGCACCTCCAGTTACAAGTATTTTTTTCATACTATTTAAGTAATGAATATTTTGACTGTAAAAATAGTTTATATTTTTCAATTCTGAAAATTTAAAATACAGTCCTTATAAAAATTTGTTTTTTCTAACATCTAACAATTTTTGCATTTTAATTAATTATTATTATATTAGAACAATTTTAAATTTATGAATTTATAAATATTTATTAAACTATGAAAGACATTGACATTGCAAAAGCTGCTAAACTAGAGTTGATTGACGAAATTGCCGCAAAACTAGGAATTAGTAAAGATGAAATTGAGCATTACGGAAAATACAAAGCAAAACTTCCTTTGCATTTAATTGACGAAGAAAAAATTAAAAAATCTAAACTAATATTGGTTACTGCTATAACACCAACCCCTGCAGGCGAAGGTAAAACTACTACTTCTATTGGACTTGCCCAAGGTATGAATAAAATAGGTCATAAAACCACAGTTGTTTTAAGAGAGCCTTCTTTGGGTCCTGTTTTTGGCGTAAAAGGCGGAGCTACAGGAGGTGGTTATGCACAAGTTGTTCCAATGGAAGATATTAATCTGCATTTTACTGGCGACTTGGGAGCTATTGAAAAAGCAAATAATTTACTCGCCGCTTTAATTGACAATAACATTCAAAGCAAAACTCGAAATCTTGGTATCGATCCTAGAACAATCCAATGGAAACGAGTAATGGATATGAACGAAAGAGCTTTAAGAAAAATTGTTATTGGATTAGGCGGACAAACACAAGGAGTTCCAAGAGAAACAGGATTTGATATTACTGCTGCTTCTGAAATTATGGCTATACTTTGCTTATCTAAAGACCTTGAAGATTTAAAAGAAAAAATAGGAAATATTTTTGTTGGATATACTTACGACAAAAAACCTATTTATGCAAGAGACTTAAACGCTCAAGGTGCTGTGGCAACATTATTAAAAGATGCTATTAAGCCAAATTTAGTACAAACTTTAGAAAATACTCCTGCAATTATTCATGGAGGACCATTTGCTAATATTGCTCAAGGCACAAACTCTCTTATTGCAACAAAAATGGGGCTTTCTTTAAGTGACTACGTTATTACAGAAGCTGGTTTTGCTTCAGAACTTGGAGCAGAAAAATTCTTAGACATAAAAGCTAGATATGGAGATTTAAAACCTGATGCTGTTGTTATTGTTGCAACAATTAGAGCTTTAAAATATCATGGTGGAATGGGGCTTAAAGAATTAGCAAGTCCAAATCCAGAAGCTGTTAAAATAGGTTTAGAAAATCTTGATAAACATATAGAAAATGTTCAGCACTTTAAAATTCAACCTATAGTTGCTTTAAATCAATTTGTTAGCGATTCAAAAGAAGAACTTGAAGTGCTAGAAAATCATTTAAAAGCTAAAAACGTAAAATACGCTTTAAATTCTTCGTGGGCACATGGCGGAGATGGTGCTTTAGATTTTGCTAAAGTTGTTGTAGAAACCGTTAATGCGGGCGAAAGTAATTTTGAACCTCTCTATGAATTAGACTGGAGCATGGAAAAAAAGATTGAAACCATAGCAACAAAATTATACGGAGCAAGCGGAGTTGAATTTACAGCAAAAGCAAAAAAAGACCTTAAAACTATTGATGAATTAGGTTTGAGCAAATTGCCTGTATGTATTGCGAAAACACAAAACTCACTTTCTGACGACAAAAACTTAAGAAACCGTCCTAAAGATTTTATTGTTAATATTAGAGAAATCGAAATTGCCTCAGGAGCAGGTTTTGTTGTTCCAATTTCTGGCGAAATCATGAGAATGCCAGGACTTCCAGAAACTCCTGCTGCAGAAGCTATAGATATTGACAACGAAGGTAATATTGTAGGATTGTTTTAAGAGATATAAGGTAGATGAAACTGTCTCAAAAGTATTCAATTAGGATGCTTTAAGAGACAGTTTCTTTTTTTGTTCTTTTAAATTTCTTGCTTAACCAATGTGGTGCCAAAACCGCACCTATTATTAAATATGGATAGTAAGTATATAAACGCCAAACCAAAGCCATAATTATTGCAAATCCGGCAATTCCAACAAAATCGGACATTAAACTTGAGAAAACTCCTTCTACAAAACCACTTCCACCAGGACTTGGCATAACTAACATTATTACCCACATTATCAGCTGTCTGGCAAAAATTAAAATATGATCAAAAAAGCTTAAAGTATAATTGCCAACGGCTAAAGCAATAAACAAAGCATTTAAAACTAAATAGCGTGCTGTCCATGAAATAAAAGTGGCAAAAAATGATTTTATCCAAAAAACAAAACTTTTATTTTTAAATTCTTTATTTGCCAAAACATAGTCGTCTGCTACTTTTTCGGCAGATGCTCTCCATTTTTTTAAAAATCTTATTCTAAAAATTTTTTTCAAAAAATTTGATATGAATTTAGGGCTTACAAATAAAGAATATCCTATTAATATAGTCCAAGCGAGTTTTAAACAATATCCAGCTATTGCAAACCAAAATAGTTTTTCTAAAAATACATTTTGTTCACCTACAAAAATTTGTGATTTTCCTACAACTAACAAAATTAAAGGGAACATCAGGCTAAAATACAATTCATCAAGAAAAGATGTTGCCAAAACAATTGCCGAGCTTTTTCCAACACTCATTCCTTCTTTCCATAAAAAAATTGTTGCTATTGCTGTTCCTCCAACCGCAGAAGGTGTTATAGCTGAGCCAAATTCCCACAATAAAACTATTTTTAAACTTTGCATCCACGACAATTCGCCACCAGACAAAACTCTAATTCTCAAAACATAACCAAAATCACGAAAAACCAACATTACAAAAGCCAATATCAAAAAAAGTAAGGTGTATTTCGTAAATTTGAATAAAGAAAAGTCAATTTGGTTAAAATCTTTTAAAACAAAATACAATACTACTCCCAAACCTAGAACTATTGGAATAGCGACTTTCCACCATTTAAAAAACTTAGAAGTATCTGTATTTTTATTTTCCATAATTTCAAATTGCAATATTTGCAAAAATATATTACAAACTAAATAAATTTTAGTAATTTTATGCAAAATTTTATTTTATGGAATTTATTGCAATTATTCCTGCTAGATTTGGATCAACAAGATTCCCTGGAAAACCTTTGGTACAAATCAATAACAAGTCAATGGTACATAATGTTTATGTGCAAGCAGCACTAGTTTTTGATGAAGTTTGGGTTGCAACAGACGATAATAGAATTGTTAGTGAAGTAGAATCTTTTGGCGGAAATGTCGTATTAACAAAAAAGAAACATAAAAGCGGAACTGACAGATGTGCCGAAGCAATAGAAAAAATTCAAACTTTGAAAAATAAAAAATGGGATGTTGTAATAAATATTCAGGGAGATGAGCCCTTTATAAAAACAGAACAACTAAAAGAAATTAAAAAATGTTTTAAAACTAAAAGAACACAAATTGCTACTTTAATAAAACCTATAAATAATAAAGAAGATATTTTTAACACAAATAAGCCAAAAGTTGTTATAAACAATAAAAATGAAGCTATTTACTTCAGTCGTTTGCCAATACCATTTTTGCGAGGAATAGACGAAAAAAGATGGGTTACTAAACATTCTTTTTATAAACATATTGGCTTATACGGATATAGAACAGATATTTTGCTTGAAATTACTAAACTTGAAGTTTCTAAATTAGAAAAAGCAGAGTCGTTGGAGCAGTTGAGATGGATAGAAAATGGTTATAAAATCAAAACCGCATTTACAGAACACGAAAGTATCTCTATAGACACGCCTAAAGATTTAGAAAAAGTTAAACAACTTGGACTTTTATAATGAATATTGCTGTAAATACTAGACTACTACTAAAAAATAAGCTCGAAGGAATAGGTTGGTTTTCATATGAAACCTTAAAACATATTGTAAAAACACATCCCGAACATAATTTCTATTTTATTTTTGATAGAAACTATGATTCTTCTTTTATTTTTGCAGATAATGTTAAACCAATTGTTGCTGGTCCAGCTACTCGACATCCATTTTTATGGTGGTTTTGGTTAAAATTTGTAATACCTAGAGTATTAAAAAAAGTTAATGCAGATATTTTTCTTTCAACAGATGGTTTTGTTTCGCTAAATACAAAAATTCCACAAGCTGTTGTTATTCACGACATTAATTTTTATCACAATCCACAGCAATTACCTTTTTGGGTAAGAAAATTTTACAATAAATTTTTTCCAAAATTTGCTAAAAAAGCTAAACATATAGGAACAGTTTCTGAATATTCAAAAAAAGATTTAATAAATGTTTTTAAAATTGCTCCCGAAAAAATTACTGTTTGTTACAATGCTTCAAACGACATATACAAGCCAATTACAGAAAGTGAAAAAAATAAAGTGAAAGAAAAATATACCGAAGAGCAAGATTTTTTCCATTTTGTTGGAGCTTTAACTCCACGTAAAAACATACCAGGTTTATTAAAATCTTTTGATTTATTTAAAGAAAATTCTAAACTGCCACATAAATTAATTATTGTTGGCTCTGCCATGCATCTCACAGGCGAAATTGAAAAAACATATAAAGAAATGAAATTTTCTAAAGATGTTGTTTTTACTGGACGATTAAATATTGATGAATTGCATTTAATTTATGCCTCATCAACAGCTTTAGTTTATATTCCATTTTTTGAAGGCTTTGGAATTCCTTTAGTCGAAGCAATGTATTCCGAAATTCCAATTATTTCAGGAAATACGACTTCTTTACCAGAGGTTGTTGGTAAAGCTGCTATAATTTGCGATCCAAACAATCATAAAGAAGTTGCTCAACACATGGAAAACATTGCTTTAAACCCAGAGCTTAGACAAGATTTAATAGAAAAAGGAAAAATTCAAAGGCAAAAATTTTCTTGGGAAAAATCTGGTGAAAGACTTTGGGAATGTGTTGAAAAAGCAATACAAGCAAATAATCATGCTTAAACAATATTACTTAGAAGGACAAATTGAAGCTGGTTGCGACGAAGCTGGTCGTGGTTGTCTTGCAGGACCTGTTTATGCGGCAGCAGTAATTTTACCTCCCGACTACAAAAACGAAATCTTAAACGACTCCAAACAATTAAGTGCAAAAACTCGTGAACAACTAAGAATTGAAATTGAAAAAAATGCAATTGCTTGGGCTGTTGGTTTTTGTACCAACGAAGAAATAGATAAAATAAATATTCTAAATGCAAGTTATTTGTCAATGCACAGAGCAATAGAAAAGCTAAAACAAAAACCCGAATTTTTACTTATCGATGGAAATAGATTTAGACCTTATCCTGAAATTAAACATAAATGTATTGTAAAAGGTGATGCTACTTATTTGTCGATTGCTGCTGCTTCGATACTTGCAAAAACACACAGAGACCAATTTATGCTAAATGCACATGAGGAATTTCCTAATTACGACTGGAATAAAAATATGGGCTATCCTACAAAAAAACACAGACAAGCAATTTTAGAATTTGGAATAACAAAATATCATAGAAAAAGCTATAAGCTTATAGATAAGCAACTAAAACTTTTTTAAATAATAGGTGGTGTTTCATAAGTGTCAAACTGCTACACTCAGTTAAAAGTTAAAAGTCGAACCGAGTTTACGAGCTCACCGAAGGTAAAGTTAAAAGTGGCTGACGCAACTCAGTCGAAAGTTAAAAGTGGGCTGCGGGTTCGGCTTTACTTTCTTTATGAACTTTTAACTGAATTGGCTGCGCCTACGGTTAATCACATGTTGCCCTACGGGCAAACTTTTGACAGTCAAACACTTACTTTCTTTATAAACTTTAAAAACTTTTAACTTTATAAACTCATATCAGCAGTTGTACGTTTATAAAATGCCTTTAAAAAAAAAGAGGCAAAAGCCTCTTTTAAAAAATCATTTTCAAAAATTTGTTTTTTAATAGCCACTTTCTTTAGAAAGTTTGTCCATTTCTTCGTTAAAAATTTGTTCAAACTTCATTTTGTCATAATCAACTCTAAGTTTTTGATCTTTAGAAAGACCTTTTTCAATTCCATTTACCATAGCGTCTTTGCTAACTTCAACTGCAATGTAAGTTGTATATTTGCCAGTTTCTTCTTGGAAGTTTTTCTCACAAGTAATAGCAATATCTACTAATGTTTGATTAACAACTTCACGAGTTAAATTTTCAAATTTTGCTTCGAAGTCTGAATTTTTATTTACTTCAGTTTCATTAACGTAACGGTCTGTTACAGATTTAATTTTTGAATTAATCAAACTTGAAACTCTTTGTTTTGCAGCTAAAAGAGCTTTTTCACGAGATAAACTCATGTCTTGTGAAGTTGCGTTTGCATCTGCTCTGAAATAATTTTTATCAGAACGTCCTTCATCTTTACATGGAATATCAATTTCTACCGCTTTCTTTCCTCCTGGTTTTGTTGTTTTTTTGCAAGAAGAAAAAACCATCGCTGTGCTGATTATTGCGATGACTAAAATGCTTTTCATTAAAGTAATTGTTCTCATACTAATAATTTTTAATTTTTACTACTTTTAATTTTTGTTAAAGATAAATAAATATTTTTTAATAATGCAAAAATAAATATTAATTTTCTTTTTTTATATTTGCAAAAACAATACCAAAAATGAAAAAATCTCAGAAAAAAAACTCTAAACAACCCGAAACCAATTCTATAAACAAGAAAACCTTAACTTCACAAATTTTAAATATCTTTACTAAATCTCCACAAAAAGAATTGAATTATAAACAAATTTCTTCAATGCTATCAATAAATGATTCTCACAATAGAGATTTAGTTATAAAAGCTCTTGACGAATTAGTTGGCATTGGTAATTTAAAAATAGTTTCTAAAGGGAAATATAAACTCAAATCAAAAAGCAGTCATATCATTGGAATTATTGATTTGAAAAAAAGTGGAAAAGCATTTTTAGTTAGCGATGAACTTTCTGAAGATGTTTTTATTCCTTTTACAAAATTACGCTCTGCTCTTAATGGCGATAAAGTTAAAGTTTGTTTATTTGCTCTTAGAAGAGGTGGCAAAATGGAAGGCGAAGTTGTAGAAATTTTAGAAAGAGCAAACACAAGATTTGTTGGAGTTGTTGAAAAATCTAGCACTTATGCTTTTTTAATTCCTGACAACCAAAAAATGCCTTTAGATATTTTTATTCCTAACAACTATTTAAACAATGCAAAAGAAGGCGACAAGGTTGTTGTTGATGTTGTGGAATGGCACAGAAAAGGCAAAAATCCAACAGGAAAAGTTGTTGAAATTCTTGGTCGTCCAGGAGAGAATGAAGTAGAAATGCATGCAATACTTGCAGAATTTGGTTTGCCATATAAATTTCCAGACGCAATAAACAAAGCTGCCGAAAAAATATCAGATAAAATTACTCAATACGATCTTGAAACACGCGAAGATTTTCGTTCTCACACAACATTTACCATAGACCCCGAAGATGCAAAAGATTTTGACGATGCTCTTTCAATAGAATTTTTAGACGAAAACTTATATAATATAGGTATTCATATTGCTGATGTTACAAACTATATTAAAGAAAATTCTGAATTAGACAACGAAGCCTTTAGTAGAGCCACTTCGGTTTATTTGGTTGATAGAGTTGTGCCAATGTTGCCAGAAAGAATTTCAAATTATTTGTGTTCTTTACGTCCAAACGAAGATAAACTATGCTTTTCTGTAATTTTTAAAATGAACGACAAAGCTGAAGTCTTAGACTATAGAATTGTAAAAACAATTATAAATTCTGATAGAAGATTTACTTACGAAGAAGCACAAAAAATTATCGATACTGGCGAAGGCGATTTTGCAAAAGAAATCCAAACTTTTAATAATTTAGCTAAAATATTACGCAAAGAAAGATTTAAAAAAGGAGCTTTCAACTTTGAACATTCAGAAGTAAAATTTATTCTTGGCAAAAATGCTGTGCCAACAGGTGTTTACTTCAAAGAAATGACAGATTCAAATCATTTAATTGAAGAATTTATGCTTCTTGCTAATAGAAAAGCTGCCGAAATTTATGGGAAAATTAAATCTCCAAAACCAATGGTATATAGAGTTCATGCTGAACCTAACATGGAAAAACTTATGAATTTTTCAAATTTTATTTCGCGTTTTGGATATAGTATTGACCAAAAAAATAAAATTTCTTTGGCAAAATCTATTAATAATATTGTTAAAGATGTTAATGGAAAAGCAGAACAAAATATTATTGAAAATTTGGCAATACGAGCAATGGCAAAGGCTGTTTACACAACTAAAAACATTGGTCATTACGGCTTAGCTTTTGATTATTACACGCATTTTACTTCTCCAATAAGACGATACCCCGACATTATGGTTCATAGGTTGATATTTGATTATTTACGCAAAAATAAACCCGACACTGAAGAACTTGAACAAAATTGTAAACATTGTTCTTATCAAGAGCAGCAAGCAAGTTTAGCTGAGCGAGCTTCGATAAAATACAAACAAGTTGAGTTTATGCAAGATAAAGTTGGGCAAGTTTTCGATGGAATTATTTCAGGAGTAACAGAATGGGGATTTTTTGTTGAATTAAAAGAAAATGCTTGCGAAGGATTGGTGCATATACGAACATTAACAGATGATTTTTATGAGTTTAATGCAGAAGAATATTGTATAGTTGGAAGTTATACTGGAAAAGTTTTTCAACTTGGTAACGAAACTAAAGTAAAGCTTGTAAATGTAAACCTACAGAAGAAACAAATAGATTTTGAATTAGATTATTCTGAAATTGTAAAAGAAGTTTGAGCCTAATTCAAAAATAATCAGTATTTTTATAAAAAATAAAAATTATGACCGAAAAGCAAAAAACCAATATTTTTATTCCTGGTTCTGTATATTTACCACAAGAAGAAATGTTGGAATTAGTTCAGGACAAGAAAAAGTTTAGAATAGGAATGCCAGCTGACAAAACTGGTAATGAGCGAAGAGTTCCCTTAGCACCCCTCGCAGTAGAAGTGCTTGTAAACGAAGGATTTGAAGTTGTAATTCAAGATGGAGCAGGAAAAGGTGCTTATTTTTCTAATCACGAATATTCAAAATATGGTGCTGAAATTACAACAAATCTTGCTGATGTTTTTAGTTGTGATATTATTGTTAAAATTTGTCCTTTAACAATAGAAGAAATGGTCTTACTTCGTGGGAATCAAATTATTATAACTTCTTTACACTCCACCTATCAAACAAAAGAATATTTTCAAATATTGATGAAGAAAAAAGTTACAGCTTTAGCTTTTGACATGATGCGAGATAGCAAAGGAGCTAATCCAATAGTAAGATCAATGAGCGAAATTGCTGGTCGTTCGGCGGTGCTAATTGCTTCGGAATATTTGAATAATATACATAAAGGAAAAGGCGAAATGTTAGGTGGAATTACAGGTGTTTCTCCTAGCGAAGTTGTTGTTATTGGAGCTGGAATTGCTGGCACTTTTGCAACACAAACAGCAATCGCTTTAGGTGCTCATGTAAAAGTTTTTGACAACTCCATTGCTAAACTTGACAAATTACAAAGTTTAATAGGTACAAAAGTTTTTACAAGTACAATTTATTCTAAAGTTTTATTATCTGCAATTAAAACCGCTGATGTTGTTATTGGTGCGGTAAGAATTAATAATAAAAGACCTAATATTATTGTTACCGAAGATATGGTTATGCAAATGAAAAAACAATCTATAATTGTTGATATTAGCATTGACCAAGGCGGAATTTTTGAAACAAGTAAACCAACTACTCATAAATCTCCTGTTTTTACTAAACATGGTGTTATTCACTATTGCGTGCCAAATATTGCCTCCCGAGTTGCCAGAACTGCTTCTTATTCAATAAGCAATATTTTATCTTTTGAGTTGCTCAAAATTCAAACGGCGGGAAGTATTAATTCCTATCTAAAAACAAATGCTGGAATTAGATATGGAGTGTATATTTATGATGGCATATTAACAGACGAAAATATTGGTCAAATTCATGGACTTATGGCTAAAGATATTAATCTTCTCTTAGCAGCTATGTAAGCCTCAGTTAAAAGTTAAAAGTTAAAAGTTGAAAGAGTTTTTAGTGTTAAGTTTTTAGTGTTGAGTCTATTGCTCGAACGGATTTAACTTTACGAACTTTTTTAACTTTTAACTGAATTGGCTATAGAAGACGCTACATTATTGTTAACAAAAAATATTATATATTTGTACAATAAAATTACAATAAATTAATAATTTAGATTATGAATTTTAACATACCCTTACTTCCTATACAACAAGATTTAGAGACTAAACAAGTATTAAAGCAGTTGGCACAATCATATCGCCATTTATCTTTACTAAATGGATTATGCACAACTATACCAAATGAAAATATTCTTATTAATACCTTATCGCTACAAGAAGCTAAAGAAAGCAACGCGATTGAAAATATTATAACCACACAAGATGAATTATACAAGGCTCAACTCAACGAAAAGTTTTTTAATGATGCTGCAGCAAAGGAAGTTAGCAAATATGCCAATGCTTTAAAAGAAGGTTTTTTAAATGTTAAAAAAACTAAATTAATAACAAATAAAGACATAAAACACATTCAACAAAATTTAGTAGGAAACGATGCTGGTTATAGAGTCAACGCAGGTACTGTCCTTAAAAATGAACGTACTGGTGAAGTCGTTTATATGCCACCTCAAGATATAGTTACTATTGAAAAATTAATGGATAATTTGGTTGCTTTTATGAATGATGAAACTTTAAGCGATTTAGACCCACTTGTAAAAATGGCTATAATACATCATCGCTTTGAAACCATTCACCCTTTTTATGACGGTAACGGACGTACTGGACGTATTATCAATATTCTATATTTAGTAAAAGAAGAACAACTAAATCTTCCTATCCTCTATCTAAGTCGCTATATAATACAATACAAAGCTGACTATTACCGCCTTTTACAACAAGTACGCATAGACAATAATTGGGAAACATGGATATTATTTATGCTCAAAGGTATTGAAGAAACAAGCAAACAAACTATATTTTTAATAGAAGGTATTAAAAAATTGATGATTGATTACAAACACCGTATTAGAGAACAATGTAAAAACATTTACTCTCAAGATTTACTTAATAATTTATTCAAACACCCATACACAAAAATCGAATTTTTAGAAAACGACCTTCATGTAAATAGACAAACAGCGGCAAAATATTTGAATATATTAACTGACAAAGGATTTTTAGAAAAAATAAAATTAGGAAAATCAAATTTTTATATAAATCAACCTCTTTATCAATTATTTTTATCAGGAGTTCCGAAAGCAGAACCTATTGATAATATAATTACAGAAAACAATATATTCGACATGAAAAAATAACGTGTCGAAAAAAACGAAAATCTTCGACATGAAAAAATAACGTGTCGAAAAAAACGGAAAACTTCGACATGAAACAACAATTCAGTTGAAAGTTAAAAGTTAAAAGTTAAAAGTGGCTGACGCAACTCAGTTGAAAGTTAAAAGAGTTTTTAGTGTTAAGTTTTTAGTGTTTAGTAGTGAGTTTTTAAAAACTTCACATTAATAAATAAAATTTCTTTAGTGCAAAGTTTGTATAGACTTGATTCGCAGAGTTTGCAGGCTCACTCTGCTTGCAATCTAATTACCAATGATGCTCGCTTCAACGCCTATGACGCTCGCTCGGATTTGTAATCCGAGTGCCTGGAAATGTTTCACTCGGATTGCAAATCCGAGCGAGCGGGGTAGCAATGTAAAAAATATTTTCTTATAAATATTTTTCGCTCGCTTGTTTTAATATTACAGAGATACGTTGACGCAATGATTCTGGAGACACAACTTCTATTTCATTACCAAAGGATAAAATAAGTTTTTCTAATTCTATGTTTGGAATAACTTTTATTTTTACAGTTAACCCATCAGGTTCATTTTTGTGTCTTTGGCTTGGATGAATAGGTTTTGTAATAATATAAGGCGCTAAATCTTTTGAAAACTTTAATACAATTTCTTGTAACTCGACATTTTGTGGTAGCGTAACTCCAACTAAATCGTAAAAATATTCGTCCCAATCAATATCTGACGGTATATATTTTTGAGAAGTTTCAGACAATGTTTCTATTCTATCTAATGCTAAATTCCATATGGAGGTTTGATTATTTGCTTTAAGACCAAAAACAAACCAGCGAGCATTATATTGCTTCAAATAATAAGGATGAAAAGTAATCTCATATGGCTTCATACTTTTGAAGTCTTGATATTTAACCAGCAAAACACGTTCATTAATAATAGCAGCAAGAAGTGCACTCAAAAAATGGCGACCTTTCAAATCTACATTTTCTTCAAATCCTATTATTTTATTTTTTTGATGTTCCAATCCAAATTTAGATTCAAACATTGGTATCATTTCATCTACCCACTCAAATTGAGGCGTACCTGAAAAACGAGATATTATTTGAATTGCTGATCTAATTTTTTCAGCTTCCATTTCGTTTAACGGTTGATTATTAATAGAGAAATTGGGGTCTTCATAGCGATAATACACTTTCTTCCCATATTTGTGTCTTTCCAACGGTATAGCCCAACCCTGATCACTTTCCATAAATTTTATGTCATCAAAAAGTTGTCTGCGACTAATTCCATTACAATCGGGATTATATTCCATCAAAGCATTGTTGCATTCTTCGAGTAAATCTTCCCAAAAATACATTCTTCCAGTGTTTCTAAAACACTTATCCAGTACCTGATATCGTAAAAGGGCATTTTTATTGACAGACATATTATTTTTTTTAGAGCAGAAATATTATTTCATACAAATTTACTGCTATTTTATGAATTACAAAACAAAAAAACAATTATGTGCAGATAGAGTGCACTATTGTGTTTTATATTTGTATCAGATATTAAACAAAACAGAATATATGAAAAAAACAACAATGAATTATCCTATAAGAGATTTGATTAATCTTGGAGATTTGGCATTTGATTTACGCGACCTAAAATTGGCGTATGCTATTCAAGCGCTGTAACTAACCCAAATGCTGTGACTGTTTTAGAAAAAGAGTCTGTTATGGCTATTAGTAACTCTAAAGATGAACTTGAGTATAGAACTGAAGAAGAGGGCAATGTACATCCGATTTTATATGCTGAAAACTGGGAGTTATTTAAAAGCTCTTTTGTAAAAGGAAGACAGTGTGCAAAGTATCTGTTTCTAGATAAATTTAATCGAAATAAGAGAACACCTCCAAGTGAGGAAACAGTTTTAGCTTTTGAAAAAGGACATCGATTTGAAAATATGTTTAGAGATGAAAAGTTTCCGGGTGGTATAAATGTAAAAGATAAGGTGGGCATTATTGCACATTGTAAGTCTTATACAGATTATTTGCTCAAAAAAGATGATACTTCAATTATTTACGAAGCAACTTTTATGGTAAGTGATGTGTTGATTATGTGCGATGTGTTGGTGAAAAACGATAGCGGAATGATTGACATATATGAGTGCAAATCCGCACTAGCGATAAACGATGCAATAAAAAATGATTTGGCAATTCAATATGCAATTTGTAAAAAACGTTTTGGCGATAAATTAAAATCGTTTAATCTGGTGTTAGCTACTGAAGATGAGGGATGGACAATTACAGATATGAAATCAGAGTTGAAAAATAAAGTTGAAGATACAAACAGATTAATTGATGAATTTAAAAATGTGCTTTCAAGTTCTGAGCCAAATATTTCTATGGGAAGTCATTGTGAAACTCCTTATCGATGTGAATTTATAGAGTATTATGTAAAACAACAAAAAATGTAAAAATATGTCAGATATATGTAATATATTAATTAGTTACGATATGGACGTAGAGGCAGAGGCAAAAGGCGATTACTTAAATGCTGTAAGAAATTATCGTGAAACGCATTTGCACTTTGAGCTTGGAGAATTGCCGGTTTATATTGAAAAAGTGGATAGAAAAGCCAGAGAAGCCTACGATAAATATGAAAAATTACTATCAAAGCTGACAAAACAAGAATTGAAAAAAATAAAAATAGAAAACAAACAAATTGGATGTGAATCCGGCAATATTGACTTAAATATTAAAAATTTTGAGAAGGTTTTTTGCAATTGGAGTAAAAATCGTTTTGAAGAAATTTGAAACTATGTAGATATATTGCGACATAATTAAGTTATCTTTGCATCGTAATTATTTAAAATTATTGTTAGAAAAGGTTTTTGTAGATTAAAATTATTTGTATTTTTACAGTGTAGATAGAGTGCACATATGTACTTTATCTTTGCAAAAGTTCTTTGAAATACTTGCCATAAAGATATTGATTTCGGGTGCTGTATCAGCATCTTCTCTTAACGTAATAAGTTAAGATGAACGTTACTTAGGCATTTTTGAGTAATCAATTTAAGTTTACTTTATAAAATGCTATTAGATGATAAATTATATGAAATTATTGTATATGAAATTGTTATATATGAAATCATTAATTTAAGTAATGATTTGTAATAAAGCTTATAGTTTTATTTAGTGTTCATACATAAAGAGTATCGGCAAGTATTTTCAAAGAACTTTTAATTTTTAAGTTATGACGATAGAACAAGTACATATAGACCAAATAATAAAGCTATTTTCAGAGCTAAAAAGTAAACAAGATTTAGTTAAACTGTTGAGTGATGCTAAAAACATGCTTTATGGCGAAGAATGCGAACCTATTCAATTAAAACATTTAACTTATTATGCCAATCCAAAACTTTCTCAAATTCGTTACAGGACATTCTCTGTGAATAAAAAATCGGGTGGCGAAAGAATTATTAATGCTCCAGTTAAGGGTTTAAAAGCAATTTTGTGTCCATTGAATTTTGTATTTCAATGTTTATATAATCCTCATATTTCTGCAACTGGATTTGTAGTAGGTAAGTCTATAGTAGATAATGGGAAAAAACATATTGGACAAAATTATGTACTAAATATAGATTTAAAAGATTTCTTTCATTCTTTTGACTTGGACAGAGTAAAAGTTGGTTTATTACACGAATTGTGGGGAATTGATAATATTGGTAAATATAAAAAAAAATTCGAAGATGATTTTAATGAAAAAGAAAAAATTGCCTTTCTTTTAGCTTGCCTTTGCACACACCCATTTGAAATAGATGGTAAAATAAAAACAGTATTACCACAAGGTAGCCCAACTTCACCAACTTTGACAAATATCCTTTGTAAACCATTAGATAGAAAATTACAAGGATTAGCTAATCGTTTTGGTGCAACTTACACACGCTATGCCGATGATATCACTTTTTCTTCGCCACATAATATTTACAAACGTGAAGAAAATCCAATTTTAAATGAAAAAGGAGCATACGATGACTTTATGTCTGAATTAGAAAGGATAATTAAGAAAGAAAAATTAACTATAAATCATAAAAAAACTCGTTTGCAAAAAAGAGCTTATCGCCAAGAAGTTACCGGATTAAAAGTAAATGAGAAAGTTAATGTTCAACGTAGATATATAGAACAAATTCGCATGTGGCTTTATTATTGGGGAAAAGACGGATATGAAAAAGCACAGCAAAATTTCATACAGTATTATATTGTGGATAAAGGACATATAAAAAATAAAAATGCGCATCTTATAAATGTACTCGATGGAAAATTGGAATATCTTAAAATGGTGAAAGGAGATAAAGATAGTACATATAAAAAATTAAAGGACAGATTTGACGAATTATCCAATCCTATTAGCCTAATTCTTGATATATGGGAAAATGAAGGAATTGAAAAAGCTATGACAATGTACTACGAAAATCCTGATTTTGATAATAACTGTAAAGTACAACAAAAAGTGATCATAAAGTAATTGCCTTTTTATAAATTTAGAATATCAAAGAAAGATGAAAAGTAAATATGATTTTATAATTGAATTGTTAGAAACACAAAAAATGAACAGTTCACAAAAAGAACGTTTTTTAAAAGGGGTTGTCAATGAATTGAATAAAGACTTTACAGATAAAGATGAAATTAAAAATAGATTGAAGAAGATAGAAGAGAAAGTAAACAACAAAGAAACAAAAAACAGCCCTGAAGAAAATAATGAAGATGAAAATGAAAACAATATTTTTCCTGAAATTTATTATAAGCCAGCAGATCTTTATAGTTATTTAAATTCATATAACAATGATGAAATACTAAAAGGGACTTGTCATTTAATAGATAGAGGAGAATTAGATACAATTAATTCTATTTGTCAAAGAAGTGAGTATGATTTTGAAATTCATTACAAAAAAATATTAGAACGATTTGAAATTCTTAATTCAAACTTTAAAAAAAAATATGTAGATAAAAAATTAAAATCCCTTATTCATGTGTATTTGAATGGTGGCGGAGATTGGAACAAAAATATTTCAATTAATTGGATTTCGCAAGAACTACATAATTGGGCTAATAAGAATCCTGGCATTCCACCAAATTTAGACAGTTCTCTCTTTCAAGAGTATGAAAGTATTGGTTTTGAATTTAGAAAATTCGAACCAACTTATTATTTTCTTTTAGAAGAACATAATATAAGTACATTTGGAAAGCTAACACAATACTTTAAATATCTTTTTCATATAAGATCTGAAAACTCTATATTAAAGATTTGTAAAAACATTAATGAAAAAAATCAATGGAATGAAATAATTGAATTTGATTACACAAACATTGATGAAAGAATAGAATTATTTACCAATGTAGAGA